>CAZUAM010000104.1:0-14963 GCA_964618095.1 uncultured Planctomycetaceae bacterium
ATTACCCGTCAATCCCAATCTCCCTATATTCCGGCATTTTCATCAGCCCAGCCTGGGGGTGGGTTCCCTCACACGCAAGAGGCCGGAGGTTGGCCCCCAAAACCTGCCGATTCTCGACTCTGTCCTCCCGCTGGTCTATCTTTGGAAAGACAATGATTCAGTACGACGTATCCGACGGCGTGTGTGTCCTGCGACTGAACTCCCCGCCGCTGAATACGATCAGCTTCTCGTTGTTGGCAGAGCTTCGGGCTGCGATTCGCCGGGCGGGTTCGGACGGCCGGGTCCGGGGGATCGTGATTACCGGTGATTCGCGGCATTTCAGCGCGGGCGCGGATATCGGCATCTTCAGGGAAATCACCTGCGCGGAGGACGCGGTCGGCGCGTCGCGGATCTTCCAGGATGCCTTTAAGGAACTGGAAGACTCCCCAAAGCCCGTCGTGGCCGCGCTAGCCGGGAAGGTGATGGGAAGCGCGCTGGAGTTGGCCATGGCCTGCCATTTTCGCGTGGCGGCCAAGGCCGGCAGATTCAACATGCCGGAGGTCAAGTTGGGCATCAATCCCGGGGCGGGCGGAACGCAGCGACTGCCCAGGCTCGTCGGCGCAGAGACGGCCCTGAGGATGTTGTTGACCGCCGAGGCGATGGATGCCGGGCAGGCGCTCGCTTGCGGACTTGTTGACGCGCTCTGCGAGGACGAAGAGCTTGTGGCAACCGCCCGAAGCGTACTTCAATCCGCGTCACCAACTCGCAGGACGAGCGATTGCAGCGAAAAGGTGCAGGACGCTGCGGTGAACCGGGCCGCCTTTCAAGAAGCGCAAGAGCTGGTGGACAAGGTCCGACCCGAGATCATCGCCCCGCGGAAGATCGTCGAGGCGGTCAAGCTGGGCCTGGAAGAGTCGTTCCAGGCTGGGCTGCTTAGGGAGCAGGAGGCGTTTGCAGAGTGCATGGACAGCCTGGCAACGCGGAACAAGATCTATCTCTTCTTCGCGACCCGCCGGACCGGCAAAGCCCCGGAACTGGCCGGCGCCGAGGCCGCCAAGGTCTCCAAAGCGGCCGTGGTCGGCATGGGTTCGATGGGCGCGGGCATCGCGCAGGCCTTGATCATCGCGGGGGTGCCCGTGGTGGTGCGGGACGAGGACGACTCGGCCCTGGCCAACGGGATCGGCAAGATAAGAAGCTCCCTGCAAAGGCGGGTCGCGCAGGGCAAGCTCTCGCCGGAGCGGTCCGACGGCATGCTGAGCCTGATTTCCACGACCACCCGGTGGCAGCAGATCGCGGAGGCCGATCTCGTGATTGAAGCGGTATTCGAAGACGTGCCAGTGAAGCGTTCGGTGATCGGTCGTCTGGAGGAGGTTTGTGCCGCCGGCACCATCATTGCCACCAACACCTCGACCATCTCCCTGGACGTGCTCGCCGAGGGGATGCGGCACGGCAGGCGACTGATCGGCATGCACTTCTTCAATCCGGCCCACCGCGTGCCGCTGGTCGAGATCATCACGCGAGACGCGACGCCGGAAGGCATCGTTGCCACGGCGTTGGAGTTGACCAGGCGGATGCGCAAGACCCCGGTGCTGGTCAAGAACCGGGAGGGGTTCCTGGTGAACCGGCTGTTCATTCCCTATCTGAAAGAGGCCTTCTGGCTGCTGGAGGACGGGGCCGACGCCCCGGCAATTGACGGTGCGATGGTCGAGTTTGGCTTCTCGATGGGACCGCTAGCGCTGATTGACATGGCCGGGCTGGATATCCTGGTGTTTACCGACCGGGTGCTCAGCCGTGCGTTTCCCCGCCACGGGTGCCTCTCGCCGATCGCCGTCCGCCTTGTCGACCAGGGGTATCTGGGCCAGAAAGCCGGGGCGGGAGTTTACAGGTACGAGAAAGACGACTATACTCCACATCCCAGCCAGGCGGCCCGGCAAATCATCGCCCAGGTGCAACGGGAAGAAGGCCGCACGCCCCGTGAAATAACAAAGGACGAGATCACCCAGCGGCTCGTGCTGCGAATGGTCGGCGAGGCCTTTTACGTACTCGATGAGGCAGTCGCCCGCCGCGAATCGGACCTCGACGTGGCCATGGTGCTGGGGACCGGCTTTCCCGACTTTCGCGGAGGGGTGTTGAAATACGCCCGTGATCTCGGCCTGGACAACGTCTTGGCCCGGCTCGAGGAGTTGGCAGAGAGATTCGGGGAGCGGTTTTCACCGTGTAAACTCTTGCGAGAGATGAGAGGAGTTCGATAATGCCGTCCGCCGCCGAGCGAAAGGATTTTGAAGCCACCAAGAAGCTCAAAGGCGTAATGGGGAAATACCTCACCGAGCTCAGCGAGGGCCCGGAGGCGGGGAAGAAAACCGCTTGGTGCACCAGCGTGGGCCCCGCCGAGCTGCTTCAGGCGCTGGGATTCAACGTCTATTTTCCCGAGAATCACGGTGCCATGCTGGGATCGGCGCGGATGGCCACCGAGTTGATCCCCCTGGCCAACGCCCGAGGATTCTCACCCGATATCTGTTCCTATCTAACCAGCGACGTCGGCTCCTATCTCAAAGGCGAAAGCCCGTTGCAGAAGATGAATCTGCCCGGGCCGCCCAAGGCGGACGTGCTGGTCTTCAACACCAACCAGTGTCGGGACGTCAAGGATTGGTTCCAGTTCTACGCCCGCGAGTGGGACGTCCCCTGCGTGGGAATCCACACGCCGCGTTCGATCGGCGAAGTTGACGACTGCATCCTGGAGGACGTGGCCCGGCAGACGGAAGCGCTGGTCGAGCCCTTGGAGAAGGCGGCGGGGACGAAGCTGGAGCCCGACAAGCTCCGGGAAGTCGTCGATCTTTCCCGGCAGTGCACCATGCTCTGGAAGGCCGTGCTGGAGACGGCCGTCCACGTGCCCTCGCCGTTGACCTTCTTCGACGGGACCATCCAGATGGCACCGGCCGTGGTGCTCCGGGGACGCCAGGAAGCGGTGGACTACTACAACCTGCTCTTGCCCGAGCTCAAAGCGCGCGTTGCCAACGGTGTTGCGGCCGTCGAGGGGGAACGGTTCCGCATCTACTGGGAGGGCATGCCCATCTGGGGCAAATTGAGGAATCTCTCCACGCAGTTTCTGGAGCTGAAGACGTGCGTGGTGGCCTCCACCTACTGCAATAGCTGGATCTTCGAGGACCTCGATCCGGCCGACCCCTTCAAGAGCATGGCCCGGGCGTACTCCGGCATCTTCATCTGCCGCAGCGAGGACTGCAAGGAGCAGTACATCGAGCAGATGGCGGCCCAGTTCAAGCTGGACGGCATCCTTTACCACGACGCCAAGACCTGTCCGAACAACTCGAACAGCCGATATGAAATGCCGCAGCGAATCCAACAGAAACTGGGCAAGCCCTTCCTGATCGTCAACGGCGACCTGAACGACCTGCGGCTCTATTCGGAAGAGCAGACCCGCACCAACATTGAGGCGTTCGTGGAGCAGCTTGCGGAAGCATAGGCGGCGCTGCTTGTCGGATAGCCCGGGCTTTAGAGAACTGACTCCAGCGATGCATTACTACTGCGGCATTGACATCGGCGCTTCTGCTGCAAAGCTGGTGATCGTCGATCGCAACCGGCAGATCGTGGCCCGGGCCGTCCGCAGCTCGGGGGTGGATTATGCCCAAACCGCCGAGCGCTGTCTGGCCGAGGCGCTCTCGGCGGCGGGCCTGACCAGGCAGCAGATCAGCGGCTCGCTCTCGACCGGCTACGGCCGGGACAACGTGCCCTGGGTCGAGGGACGGATGACCGAAATCGCCTGCCACGGCAAGGGGGCCTGGTTCCATCTTCGCCGGCGGATCACCGTGATCGACATCGGCGCGCAGGACAGCAAGGTCATCCATCTCGACGACGGCGGGCGCCGCAGGAGCTTCAAGATGAACCGAAAGTGCGCCGCCGGAACCGGCGCCTTCCTGGAGGAGATCGCCCACCGCCTGGACCTGCCGCTGGCCGAGCTCAACGGCCTTGCCGAGCGCTCCACCAAGGAGGTCACACTGGGTAGTTTCTGCACCGTCTTCGCCGCCACCGAGATCCTGGAAAAGATTCGGGCGGGCGAGCAAGTCGAGGACATCGTCAAAGGGGCCTTTCGCTCCGTGGTCAAGAGAATCCTGGAGATGGACGTGGTGGACGGCGCGCTGGTGATCACCGGTGGCGTGGTGGCGCACAATCCGTTCTTGAAGGAGCTGGTGGAGGAAGCTTTCGGAAAGCCGGCACTTGTGCCGCCCGACCCGCAGCACGTCGGGGCATTCGGGGCCGCCCTGTTCGCCCTGGAAGAATCCGAGAAAGGAGATTAGCCATGCGGATCAAAGATCCCCCCGTGCAGATCACCGATAGCCTGCTGATGTTGGGCAGCAACGAGTACCCGCTCTACCTCTTCAAGGGTGAGCGCGAAGCAGCCGTCTTCGAAGGGGGAACCGGCGCCATGGGGCCGCTGCTGTGCGAGCAGATCGAGCGGCTGGGTATCAGCAAAGACCTGGTAAAGCAGGCAATCATCCCCCACGCCCATCCCGACCACGTGATGGCGATCCCGCTGTTTCGAGAGATGTTTCCCGGGATTATCGTTGCCGCCTCCGCAGTGGCGGCCAAGACGCTTTCGGTAGAGAAGGCGATTGCGTACTTCTGCCAGGTGGACGATGCGCTCACCGGTTCATTGTTGAAGGCCGGGGTCATCAGCGAGCAGCACCGCCCGAAACCCCTTGCCGAAAAGCAAATCGCCGTTGACCGTCTGCTTGCGGAAGGCGATACGATCACGATTGACGGAATCTCCTTGCGGGTCCTGGAGACGCCGGGGCACAGCGAGTGCAGTCTCAGCTTCCACGAACCGGGCGAGGGGATCCTGCTGATCTCCGACGCCGCGCCGTACTACCTGCCCGAACACAACTGCTGGTGGCCCGACTATTTCGCCGGCTACGGCGTGTATCTCGATTCGCTCAACCGGCTGGCGGGGATCGGGGCCGAGATCCTCTGCCTGGGCCACAACGGAGTGATCCAAGGTGTCGAGGACGTGAGATCTTACTTTGACAACGTGATCTCAGCCGCACAGCAGTATCACAAGTGCATCATCGACGAGACGACCGCCGGCAAATCGGTTCGGCAACTCGCCGAGCAGCTCGGCTCGGAGGTCTACGAAAGATCGCAATTGCTCCCGCTCGAGTTCTTCCAGAAGAACTGCGCCCTGCTGGTAAAACAGTCGCTCAAACACGAGGGTATCAGCCCGAAAAAGTAGCCCTCTTCCGGTAAAGGCTTACTCGTCAACCACGGATCACACGGATGGACACGGATGAGGAAGGGGAAAGTTGATGAGCGGAAACCTCGTTCACAAGGAGCTCAGCGGAGATATCATCGGGGCGGCGATGGCCGTCTTGAACGAGCTGAGGCCGGGGCTGGACGAAAAGCTATACGAGAATGCATTGGTGATCGAACTCCAACAGCGCGGTCATACAGTAGAACAGCAGAAACGGTTTCCCGTGTATTACAAAGGGCATCTGGTGGGGACACTTATTCCCGATATGATTGTTGATGAGCTTGTTATTGTCGATCCCAAGGTGGTGACTGCGTTCAACGACAATCACATTGCTCAAATGTTGGGGTATCTCGCCATCACGGGCCTCAGTCTCGCGATATTGTTGAATTTCAAGCAGGCTAAACTACAATGGAAACGGGTTGTACGCTGATACGAATTTCATTCTTGATCCCCTCGCATCCGTGATATCCGTGTAATCTGTGGTTGAAACCGTTTACTATCGAGTCCGGCACGCCTTAGTCGCAACAAACATTACTTGACATCCCGTGGAGAGGATCTCAATGACAGGTTCGCGCGTCATCGGAACCGGACACTATGTGCCGCCTCGCGTGGTGACCAACTTCGACGTGATGAAGATGATGGAGACCTCCGACGAGTTTATCGTCCAGCGGACGGGGGTCCGGCGCCGGCGGCACGTCGAGCCGGAAGTCGGGGCGTCCGATCTGGCGGCCTCCGCCTGCCGGGCCGCCGTTGAGAACGCCGGCCTGCGGATGGAGCAAATCGACTTTCTCATCATGAACACGATCACCCCCGACCACGCCGATCCGGGCTGCGCGTTCTTCCTGCAGGACAAGCTGGGCCTGGCCGGCATCGGGGTGCTGGATCTCCGCCAGCAATGCGCCGGGCTGATCTACGGAATGTCGGTGGCCGACCACTTTATCCGGGCGGGCACCTACCGCCACGTGCTGATCGCCTGCTCCGAGGTCCTCTCGAAAAGGATCGACGGCTCCTACGACGGACGGAACATCTCGATCCTCTTAGGCGACGGCGCAGGGGCCGTGGTCGTGGGGCCGGCCGACGATCGAGAAAACGGCATCCTCTCCACCATCCTGCACGCCGACGGAAGCTACGCCAAGTCCCTCTACACGGCCGCCCCCGGCAGCGCGCTGGGCCGAGACAGCCACCTCACCAAGGACGACATCGACGCCGGCCGCGTGCACTTCCGGATGGAGGGCAAGGTGGTCTTCGAGCACGGCGTGGCGAAGATGTCCGACGCGGCGCTGGAATCGCTGAAGCTCAACGGCCTGAGCATCGACGACATCGACGTGCTGGTCCCGCACCAAGCAAACCTGCGGATGCTGGAGGCGATCATCGAACGAGTGGGCATTCCCCAAGAGAAGGTCTTCGTGAACGTCGAAGAGTACGGCAACATCGCTTCGGCCTCGCTGCCGATTGCCTTTAACGAAGCACGCCAGTCGGGCATGATCACCGACGGCAGCCTGGTGCTGCTGGTGGCCTTCGGTTCAGGTTTCGTCTGGGCCTCGGCGCTACTACGAATGTAGAAGCAGGACCCGCCCTGTTGCCGATCTGACACCCTGCGCCAACCGCTCGACCCCACAAGTCACGGTTCGACGATCTCGAAGAGCTCGGCCAATTCCTCGTCGGTCAGGCTATCCGAGTAGACCTCGCCGGTGAATCGCACGCTGTGGCAGACCGGCCGCACCCAAGAGAGATCGATATTGCCCGATTTTTGCACAAAGTTGATCGCTCCCCATGCGCGACCATCGGTCGAGTACCATTGGAAGTCGGCAACCTTCCCCATGACGTCGAGCAAGCCCTCGATGTCACCACGGAAAAGCGTTTCCACTTTCTCGGGGCTCATGAGGTAACCCAGACTTGCGGACGAAACAAGGAACATATGCGATGCAAGCTCCTGGCGACTCATGCTCCAGCGAAAATCATCCCAGCTTGCCTGGTGCATCGCTAATCGCAGTCTGGTGGGGGAGAGTAGCCGCAGTTCGGGGGACGCAGCCGTGGACTCCTCGAAGAACTGGACGACGTCCTTGCTGCTCTCGGGTAGACCGATGAGCATCGCCCTCGTGCTGGTTTCGAGGACGACAATCCCCGAATCGTTGCCGGTTTTTCGGAAGCCTTTCGCCAAATCCGGTGGCAGCTCAAGTTCGAGCGATCCGAACCGGCATCGCACCCAATCGTCCGGCGTTTCGGCGGCGGGCATGGGGCCGGTCGGTACACGTTTCACCCTGCTGCACACCGTACGCGGGCGGCCAAGTCGCCACCAGAGGTGAGGCCCGAAGCGGACCAGCAGACCCAACACAAGCGCAAAGACCGCCACCGCCAGCAGCATCGTCCGCAGGCTAAACTGGAACCAACGCAGCCTTGATCTTCCTTCGGGAGCCTGGTCGGTGCCCATCTTCATTTGGACCTTCGGCCGGGGGTAACAAACCTGCTTTGCTCTACCTGCAAACGTACAACCACTACTGCGATGCTGGCGGAGTTTGGGCCGCGGCCATCTGGCGGAGCTTGTACCGCTGGACCTTGCCGGTGGCCGTCTTGGGCAGGGCGTCGATGAAGACCACCGTGCGGGGGTACTTGTAGGGGGCGGTGTTTTTCTTGACGAAATCCTGTAACTCGCGGGCAAGCTGCGGCGAAGGCTTGTAGCCGTCCTTGAGCACCACGAACGCGCAGGGCTTGGTCAGCCCATCCTTGTCGGCAACCCCCACCACGCCGCTTTCCAGGACTGCCGGATGGGCCTGCAAGACGCCCTCGACGTCGGTGGGCCAGACGGCCTGGCCGCCGACCTTCATCATGTCGTCGGTCCGGCCCGCGTACCAGTAGTAACCGTCGTTGTCCACCATGAACTTGTCGTGGGTGTTGATCCATTGGCCGCAGAAGGTCTCTTTGGTGGCTTCGTGCTTGTTCCAATAGCCGGCGGCGATGCTGTCGCCCTTGATCAACAGCGTCCCCACCTTCCCGGCGGGGAGTTCGCTGCCGCTGTCGTCAACGATTTTGGCCTGGTAGCCGGGGACGACCTGGCCGGTGCTGCCGGGCTTGGCCGTGCCCGGCCGGTTGGAGATGAAGATGTGCAGGATCTCCGTGGAGCCGATGCCGTCGAGAATCTCCAGCCCAAACCGCTCCCACCATCTCTCGAAAATCGGTTTTGGCAGCGGCTCGCCTGCGGATACGCAGATTTGTACCCGGCCCAGGCTGGTGCGCCCGGTCTTCTCGGCCGTCTGCAACAGGGCGGCGTAACTGGTGGGAACGCTGTAGAAGACCGTCGGTTGGTACTTGTCGATTACGCCAAACACGGCGTCCGGAAGCGGTCTGCCGGGAAGCAGCACCGTGGTGCCGCCGACGCGCAGCGGAAAGTAAAGACCGTTGCCCAACCCGTAGGCGAAGAACAGCTTGGCCACCGAGAAAGACACGTCAGATTCCTTCAGGCCCAGCGTTTGCCGGGCGTAGAGGTCGGCTTCCACGACCATGTCGTGGTGAAGATGGACGGCGCCTTTCGGAAAGCCTGTTGTCCCCGAGCTGTAGAGCCAGAAGGCCGCATCGTCTTTGCTGGTGTCCACTGCTTCCAGCGAAGGGGAGGCACTCTGCATGAGCCTTTGGAGGCGCAAGTGACCTTCAACCTCCTCTCCCGCCACCAGGACGTGCTCCAGGCATTGGAGATTATCACGAACGTCCTCGACACGGTGAAGTAACGAAGAATCAACAACCAGCACCCGCGCGCGGCAGTCGTTCAGCAGATATTCATAGTCCTTGGGCATCAACATGGTGTTCATCGGCACGGCCACCGCGCCGATCTTCATGGCCGCGAAGAACGCGAACGCCCACTCGGGAGTATCGGGCAGGAGAATCGCGACTCGTTCCTCCATTCGAACGCCCAGCTCTTTGAGCACGTTTCCCGTGCGGTTTACGTTCTCATAAAGATTGTCATAGGTAACCGTGTTCTCACCGCAAAGGATGGCCGGCTTGGCGCCGCGTCCCTCGGCGACGTGAACGTCGACGAAGATCCCCGCCGCGTTGAGCCGTTCCGGAAGCTCGAGTGACGACATCTCGACGTGCTCCTGTGCAAGAGACAGGCGGCATTCTACACGCCCTTGTTTCTCAGGTCAAGAAAGACCACTCAGAACTCGGTCGAAGACCTCAGGGACAAGCGCCGCCCACGTACTACCCATCGCCGTCTGAAAGCGGACAACTGACAATAGCCGAGACGCAACGCGTCGCGGTAGGAGTGACAATAGCCGGGACGCAACGCGTCGCGGTACCAACCAGGAAAAACGATACCGTCGAATGATTTCTGCCAGAGTCTCCCGCGACGCATTGTGCCCCGGCTGCCAGCCATTCTTGCTGCGAGAGAGGATTAGCCCCCGGCCCATCTTTGCAGCCACGGTCTCGGCGAACAACCAGTTGCGAACGTGGTCCGTCACGGCCGGCAGACGATCGAAGTCGCCCGCCGCCAGATCGGCCACCGGCCGTTCCCGCCCGAACACCTTGACCTCCCTCCGCCACCCGAGGCAATGCTCCCGGCGGGCCCACTCGGCCCGCTTGCGGAAAGGGACCAGGCGACGCTTGCCGGGCGGTCAAGATACCGCCGCAGTACGGCCTGGGGGTCGTCCCAGGGACCGAAATCGTGGCTCCGGCCCCCGGTTTAGTTCGCCCGGCACCTCTTGGCGTGGAGGAACAGGGGATAACCGGGGGGTGGGCTGCAAGGGCTTGTCTGAGGGTAGGCCTTTGTGTAGACTGCCAAATTCGGGGTCTGCTGCGGGCATCTGACCGTCGGACGCCCCAGGGCTCCCGAGCCGCAAGCGGGTGTCTGAGCAGGTGTCACCGGCATAAGGCGAGCGGCGGGAAGGGATTTACCGTCGGATTGGGGTTGTCGTCTTGTTGGGCGAGCGGAAGAAGGCAACTTACCCGTAGGATGGAATGGGATTACAGTAGGACGGAATGGCATTCCGTCCCGGTCGGATTACCAATCCGACCTACACGGTAAACCTTTTCCTGCCGCTCGCCTAAGAGTGTGCCGTGGTGGGAGTCAAAACTCGGGTATTCCTCAGATTGTATTTGCCAGCGTAGCTTCAATTGGCAGAGCACCGCATTCGTAATGCGGGGGTTGTGGGTTCGACTCCCACCGCTGGCTCTTGGGCATCCAGTTGGGGCGTGGACCGGCCGACGGGGGCCGGCCGCGTGCACTGTTGGTGTCCATCGATCGGCTAGTGTCTCAATCGACCTTCACTGACAGGTTGGGTGCCAGTGGCGGCTTGCCCGCTACTGGGGTTCAGGGGCAGACAAGCTGCCTCTGGCACCCGTCAATTCAGGTGGAATGGGACACTAAGGCAGAACCTTTTGGCTGACTTTGTGCATTTTCCCCCGTAACCGCGCCGGCACGGAAGGATCAATCGTCTCGCTCCGTCCGTGCCCGGCCTTTCAGGAGAGCTCGGCAATGGCGCAAGGTCTGGAGTTCGACGTGAAGCAAGTTGTGCTGTTCAACGGATCGTTTGGCCCCCGCGAAATCCGGCACCTGGTGGACGCAATCGCCAGCGATTCCTCCCATTACGACACGCTCCGCGACGCGGTGGGGCAGTTGCAAGCCGACGAAGAGAAGAGCCCCGCCACCATGGTGCGGCTGGGCGTCTGTCTCTGCTTGCTGGGGCGATACTACGCGGCGATCGAGGCCCTCCGCAAGGGGGACGGGGGGGCCCTGGCCCATTTCTGCTTGGCCAAGTGCTTTTTCGCCCGCCAGCACTACCAGGAAGCCCTGGAGAGTTATCGCGCCGCCGAGCGGGCCGGTTACGACGCCGACGAGTGTGCCTTGGGCCGCGCGGAAACCCAGCGGTACGCCGGCGATCCGGCCGCTGCGCTGGCCACCCTGGACAAGTTGTCCGGGGCGGTGGAGCAGACGGCCGAGTACCTCGGGCAGCGGGCAGCCACGGTGAGCGCGCTGGGGGGGAATCCCCACGAAGTGATTGCCTTGTACGAGCGGGCAGTGGAGGCGGACCGCAACCATGCCGGTGCCTTGTTCGGCCTGGCCCTGGAAAACGACCGCCGCGGCAACGACGAAACCGCCCTGCAATTGTACCAGTCTTCGGCTTCCCGATTCCCCGCGCATACCGGATCGCTGCTGAATCTCGGTCTGCTGTACGAGGATCGCGAGCAGTTCGAACGTGCCGCCCAATGCTACCGACGGATCCTCGACGTCTATCCGGCCCACCCCCGGGCGAGGTTGTTTCTCAAGGATGCCGAGGCTTCCTGCGACCAGTTCTACGACGAGGACGCGCAGAGGAAACGCGATCGGATCGGCCAGGTGTTGGGTATCCCGGTCACCGATTTCGAACTCTCGGTCCGCAGCCGGAATTGCCTCCAAAAGATGGGGATCATGACCCTGGGTGATCTCTGCCGGTGCACCGAACAGGAACTGCTGGCCAGCAAGAACTTCGGCGAAACCAGTCTGGTCGAGATCAAGGAAATGCTGGCCTCCAAGGGTCTGCGACTGGGCCAGTTTGCCGCAGAACGGCACGTGGCCGAGATCTTCGAGCCGGAGTCGCTCTCGGCCGATGAGCAGGCAATGCTCAGCCGGCCCGTCGCCGAACTGAACCTCTCGGTCCGGGCGCGCAAGTGCATGATCCGCCTGGGCATCAGCACGATCGGCGAGCTGCTCCGGCGGACCGGCGACGATCTGCTGGAGTGCAAGAACTTCGGGGTGACCAGCCTCAACGAAGTCCGCGAGAAGCTGGCGCTGGTGGGCCTGAAGCTCCGCGGCGAGTGAGGCCGGCGGTTTGGGATTCGGGATGGGAGCCCCCCTCTGGAGCCGTGCGGCCGAGGTGGTCTCGTTTCATCGGCCGCCGGACGGCCCTTGTGAGCGTTGACTACCGATGATAAACTGAACTTTTAGTGGTTTGCGAAGCGGATTTGGCAGCTAAGGAAGCGGCTTATGAAAGAGGGCATCCACCCGAAGTACGTCGAAACCAAGGTCACCTGCGGCTGTGGAAACTCCTTCACCACCCGCAGCACCCGGCCCGAGTTGAAGGTCGACATCTGCAACGCCTGCCATCCCTTCTACACGGGCAAGCTGAAGTACGTCGACACGGCGGGCCGGATCGAGAAGTTTAAGAAGAAGTTCGCCGGCACCGACTATGCCAGTCTCGCTCGCGGCAAGAAGAAGAGGGCCGAGGCAGAGCCGGAGGCCGGGTAGCGGTCCAAGAGGGTGGATGCCGCCCCCTCGCCGGACGTGCGGCACGGCCACCCGTATCTGAATCACCCGTACCGGTTCGTTTCATGTTCACGTAGGTTCCAACCGCAGGCGGCCACAGACGCAGCGGATTGCGGACGGTCGCGTCGCCGAAATCGTGCGTTTCGCGCACCTGCTCTTTTCAAATGGACCACCCGGCCAGCGATCATGCGTACCCTGTTGGAAAGAAAGCTCAGCCGTTTTGAAGAGCTGGAGAAACAGCTTCTGGATCAGGAAGTGCTGTCCGATCCCGCACGGATGTCGGCCGTTGCGCGCGAGCACGGGTCGCTGGCGAAGCTGGTCACCAAGTATCGCCGTCTGAAGCAACTCAACTCGCAGATCGTCGACGCGGTGAAGATGATCGAGGGGCCCGAGCCGGAAATCCGCGAGTTGGCCGAGGCCGAGCTGCCCGAACTGAAGGCCGAGCGCGAGCTCCTCTGGAACGACCTGCTGGAGATGACCGTCGGCGGCGAAGATGCCAACCGCGCCCGCTGTATCATGGAGATCCGTGCGGGGACCGGCGGCGAGGAGGCGGCCTTGTGGGCCCGGGACCTCTACGAGATGTACAAACGTTACGCCGAAGACAGCGGCTGGAAGGTCGAGATCCTCGGCATGAATCCGACCGAGCTGGGCGGATTCAAGGAAATCGCGCTGGGCCTGGAGGGGAAAGGGGTCTTTCGCCACTTGCAGTTCGAAAGTGGCGGCCACCGCGTGCAGCGCGTGCCCGAAACGGAGGCCAAGGGCCGGATCCATACCTCCGCAGCCACGGTGGCCGTGATGGCCGAGCCGGAAGAAGTCGAGATCGCACTGAAACCGGACGACTACCGAGAGGACATCTTTCATGCCAGCGGGCCGGGCGGGCAACACGTCAACAAGACCGCCTCGGCGATTCGACTCACGCACCTCGAAACCGGCATCGTAGTCAGCATCCAGGACGAAAAGAGTCAGCACAAGAACCGCGCCAAGGCCCTCCGCGTGCTGAAGACGCGGCTCTACGAACGCACGCGGGAGGCGGAAGACAAGAAGCGAGCCGACGAACGCAAGAACAAAATCGGCTCCGGCGACCGCAGCCAGAAGATCCGCACCTACAACTTCCCGGAAAACCGGGTGACCGACCACCGCATCAAGAAGGCGTGGCACCAACTCGACGGCATTCTGGCCGGCAACCTCCACCCGGTGATCGAGGCCCTAATGGAATACGAGCGGCAGGAGCAGCGTGCGGCCTTCGGGACGATCGAATGATTTAGGATTTCAGATTTCAGATTTCAGATTTGGCCTGGCGGTGGGGCGTTGGCCCTGGTATCTACAATCTGAAATCTGAAATCCCAAATCTGAAATCCCATGCCTCAGACCAAAGTCTGGACCATTGGCCGACTGTTGCAGTGGACCACCGGCTACTTGAAGGACCACGAGGCGGACAGTCCGCGACTGGATGCGGAGGTGTTGTTGGCCGAAGCCCTCGGTTGCCGTCGGATCGAGCTGTACACCCGGTTCGACGAGGTGCCGGACGAAGCCGGACGCAGCGCCTTTCGTGAGCTGGTACGTCGTCGGGCGGAAGGCAATCCCGTGGCCTACCTGGTCGGCCGCCGCGAGTTCTATTCGCTCAGCTTCCGCGTCACCTCCGACGTATTGATTCCCCGGCCGGAGACCGAGCTGCTGGTGGTCAGCCTGTTGGACTTGGCCAAGAGCCGGCCGCCGGCGGAGCCGGTCACGATTGCCGACGTGGGCACCGGCAGCGGGATCATCGCCGTGTGTGCGGCCAAGCACCTGCCCGGCTCTCGTGTGACGGCGATCGATATCAACGCGGCGGCGCTTCGGCTGGCGCGGGTCAACGCCGCCGACCACGGTGTGGAAGGGCGGGTCGAGTTTGTCGAAAGCGACCTGTTTGCGGCGGTTGTCCCCGGGCGGCGGTTCGATTTCATCGTCAGCAACCCGCCCTACGTGGCCACGGCGGAGCTGGAAACCCTGGCCGCCGAGGTCAGAGAGTTCGAGCCGCTCGAGGCCCTGGTGGCCGGACCGCAAGGCACCGAGGTCATCGAAGCCTTGATCCTCCAGGCCGCCGAGCGCCTGAACCCCGGCGGCCACCTGCTGATCGAGGTCAGTCCCATGGTCCACGACGCCGTCTGCTCGCTGCTGGAAGCGGACGACCGGTTCGAGCTCGGTCCCACGATCAAGGACCTGGCCCGGCTGCCAAGAGTCGTGCAGGCCGCAAGAAAGCCGGCAGTGGGTAGTGGATAGTGGGCAGTGGGGAGTGGAAGTCCGGAGGTGGCAATTCAGGGGGCGGCAATTCAGGGGGTGGCAATTCATTGCCACCTTGGGCGCCAAGTAGTGGTCGGTGGGTAGCGGGCAGGAGATAGTGTCCGAACCTCATGCCTTTTTTCAGAATCATCGGCGGCAGGCCTCTGCACGGAACGGTCCGGGCAAGCGGCTCGAAGAACGCCGTGTTGCCGATGATGGCCGCCTCGATCCTCG
>CAZUAM010000105.1:0-14865 GCA_964618095.1 uncultured Planctomycetaceae bacterium
CCTCTCGAAGACATTGATCTGCTGTTCCGGCATGACCCAGAGTCGGGAAACGTGTTCCAGTACTGCCCTTTTTCTGGAGAGGACATCGTACGCTACGATTTTTCGGGCAAGCCCTGGGGTGCAGAGGGAAATCAATTGGTCCAAAGCGGTGTTAGCCGCACCGTTCCTGCCGGGCAATTCGATGATTGTGTGGTATTCGAATATGCAATGCTGGTCGACTGCGGGGTATTCTATGAGACCCTGGCACCCGGAGTGGGCACGATTCAGTTCTTTTCAAGTTGGGAGGGCGATTATCAGCTTCAGAGCTATACGATTGTCCCGGAACCCGCCACCTTTATCTTGCTATCGGCCGGTGGCGTTGGTCTTCTGGCGTACGTTCGGCGACCGCGGAAGCGGCTAACATAGGGACCAGCGCTCAATCGCGGCGCCGGCTGCCCGGTAACTGCCGACCGGACGCCTTGCCTCGGGATTGTTGACGCCCACCCGCCGCGGCAGTAAGCTGGTCCGCAGTCCCACCTTTCGGGAGGTGGGAGGTTGGGGTCAGACCGTCAGTAGTCAGTAGCGACGCCTTTCGCGACTCGTATCCGGATCAGCCCGGTCGCCCTACTGACTGCTGACGGCCTGACCCCATGCTCGCCCGTTTCAAGCACACTATGCTATGGAGCAAGACCATGTCGTCCGACAACCACGACCATCTACCAAAGGGCAACATCGACCGGCGGAATTTCCTCTCCCGATTGGGGCTGGGGGCGGCCGGTGCCGCGGCCTACGCCGGCGCCTCCCATGCCGGGGAGCCGGCCGCGTCCGCCGTCAAGATCACACCCGACGGCCACGAACTCGAAGAGCGTGGCGTCCGCAACCGCGCCCGGCGGGCGATCAACAAGAAGGCCAGGCCGAACGGCCTGAACCTGGTCTTCGTCTGTGCC
Source organism: uncultured Planctomycetaceae bacterium (assembly GCA_964618095.1). Lineage (GTDB taxonomy): Bacteria > Planctomycetota > Planctomycetia > Pirellulales > Thermoguttaceae > CAZUAM01. The sequence continues at coordinate 927 of CAZUAM010000105.1, forward strand.
GACACCCTCCGGCTGGATCACGTCGGGGCCTACGGGCCGACCCGCGCCAAGACCCCCTGCCTCGACGAACTGGCCCGGCAGAGCGTGGTCTTTGAGAACGCCTTTGCCGACGGGCTGCCCACGATTCCGTGTCGCCGCGTGTATCACACCGGCAAGTCGGTCCTCCCCGGCGCCGCCTGGATTCCCCATCCGGCCGGAGCGGTCAACCTGGCCCAGATCCTCGCCGCCCACGGCTTCTGGACCGGTTTGGTCTCGGACGTCTACCACTACTTCAAGCCCGACATGAACCTGCACATGGGCTTCGACACCTGGCAGTGGATCCGCGGACAGGAGACCGATCCGTACCTGGGCGGCCCGCGCGAGAAGTTCCAGCCCAAGAGGCACATGCCGGCGGATCTGTGGAATCCGGGCTACGATAGGAACATGCGGACCTACATGATGAACTCGCAGTACTGGGAGAAGGACGACGACTACCTTGGCGGCCAGACGGTGAGCGCCTCGATCGAGTGGCTCAGGCGGAACGCCACGAACGGGCCGTTCATGCTCTGGATCGAGATGTTCGATCCCCACGAGCCCTGGGACGCCCCGCCGAGGTTCCAGAAGATGTACCGCGACGACTACGGCTACGAGCGGTTCCTGTTCGGCTATGGGGTGCAGCGGTCCGGCGCCAAGCCCGACTTCACCCCTCACCTGCCGGTGATCCGCGACCTCTACGCCGCCGAGGTGAGCTACGTTGACTACTGCATGGGGCGGCTAATGGAGGCCATGAAAAAGATGAAGCTCTTGGACGATACGATCGTGGTCTTCACCACCGACCACGGCACGCACCTGGGCGAGCTGGGCTACGTGCAGAAACAGGCCGCGCTGTTGAACTCCCTGGTGATGCACCTGCCGCTTTTTATCCGCCACCCCGAGCGGAGCACCGCCGGGAAGCGGGTGGGCGAACTGGTCTCGGCCGTCGACTTCTGCCCCACCTTCTGCCACATGCTGGGCATCGACGACCAGGACCAGATGGACGGCCGCAACGCCTGGGACCTGGTTACCGGCAAGGTGGATCGGCTGCACCGGCGGGTCTTCACCCAGTTCGGCAACTTCGCCTCGGTCCGCGACCCAAAGTGGCACTACTTCCAGCACGTCCGCGGCAGCAACCGCGGCGCAGGCCCCTGCCTGTACGACCTCAAGGCCGATCCGGGCGAGACCAAAAACGTCGCAGAGAATCATCCCGACCTGGCCGGCACCATGCGCGGCCAACTGGCCGACCGGCTGAAGCAAGACCTGCCGGAGGTCGCCCCAGCCACCGCCTAATCGCAGTGGGGTCAGGCCGGGATTGGGGATTTGGGACTTAAGCCGTCGATCGTCGAGTTCTCTTGTCGCGTCGTGCAGCATGTGCAGTCGCAGGGCCGGCTGTGACGTGCGTCGCCGGGCCCCAGTTTGCGAGAACAACCCAAGAGCGGCTGGCGGCGCCGGTCAGCTACAAGCAACCGTCAACCGCTACCGACAAGAGGAGCTTGCCCAAAGAGGAATCCCCGACGAGGCCCTCCTGAGCGACGCCGCTCAGGCCTCCGTGGACCGTGTTGCCATCAGCCGAGCGCTAAAGCAACACGGCTATCTTCGTGTCAGGAGGAGGCTCGTTACTCCGTCAGTTAGACCTGGCAGCGCGGCAAGATTTCCGGTACGGCCACAACCGCATACTCACCATCGCAGGCCCGACCCGTTTTTTCGGGCCATCGGAAGGTGAACGCGAGTACCCACAAAAACCGTTTGGTGCTAGATTATAGCCGAGCGCCCGGCCGGTGATTGTAACAGGATTGTAACAACCTTGGGCGTCCGGCAAGGGCGTTGAAAAACGGCCCGGGGCAACAAGCGCGGCCGGTGTACCAAGCGCACTGGCCTTTCGACCTCTTTGCCTTTGGCGCCAAAACTTCGCAGAATTCGGCGGCCTTATCCGTCAGCGGACATCTGTTCCACCTGCCGGCGGGCCTCTTCGGCGGAAAGCCGGACCTGGGGGACGCGGAGATAGGGGTCCAGCAATTCGGCCTCGGCTTTGGCACCCTCGGTCAGGACCCGGTCGACCTCTTCCTCCAGGGCCTCCAGCCAGGCGGGGACCTCAAAGCCTGCACCGGACGACTCTTCGGTCAGTTGGGTGATTCCCTCTTCAAGCCGCCCAAACACCGCAGGCTCTGGGCCGCTCGGTTCGGCGCGGGTCGCTGACCCCGCCGCGAGCGGTGGCTCGGTCGGAGACCGGCCACGACCGCCGTTGCGGAGCTCGTCGATCGCCGGCCGGACCAGGGCTCGAAGCCGATCGACGGCCAGCGGGCGGACGAACCGCTGGCCCAGCCGGTCGGCGATGCCGGGCAGCCGCATGCCGTACTTGCGGCTGAGGCGCGCGAAGCGCCGGAGGTGATCGCCGGCGATCTCGGCGGTCCGGCCGGCGACCGCCTCGCGCCAGATCTCGGCCGCCTCGTCCCGACCACAACGCACCAGGACCTCGTGCGCCAGCACCACCGGCTGCAAGTTCCAGGCCACCCGCTCATAGCCGGCCCGAAGCCGAAGGAAATCCAACAGCGTGTAGAGCATCTCGCCGTGGTCGGACTGGGTGGTGACACTGTTGTAATCGATGTACTCGGGGTAGTTTTCCACCACGGCTTCCAGGGCCAGGCCAAGGTGGCGGACCGCGTCGTCGCGCTTCAGCGGCCCGTCCAACTCGGTCAGCAGCCGGAGCTCTTCTTCGGCCCCGGGCTCTTCTTGGAGCGACTCCAGCCAGGCATCGACTCCTTGATGCAAGATCCCCCGGAGGTTGCCCAGGTTCATAAAATGCTGGCTGAACAGGTCCCCGCCGTAGCGCTCGATGAACTGCTTCAATTTCCGCCAGGGCTTCTGGTCGCTGACCGTCTCCAGCACCGAAAGCCGCACGCCGCGGCTGTGGACCAGCCAGCATCGCAGCAGTGCTTCAGTGGTCTGTTCCAGGTAGTCGATCAGCTCGAGGTCCGCCCATTCGGTGGCGTACTTGGGTGTCGCACCAGTGGGAGGGCGTGGCTGGGAGTGCCAGCCTTCCGACGAGATCACCAGGCAGCGGACGATCCCCCTGCATCCGATCTGGAACGACTGATCGAACTCGGTGATCGCGTCGCGGCCGACCGGATGCTCCAGCTCCATGTCCTGGGCAACTTTAATCAGCCGGCCGGTTTCGCGCAACAGACCGAACCGCGGCAGGTACTCCAGCAGCCGACGGAGTACGCACTGGATGCTTCGCGAGGCCACTACCCGCCCGGGACTCCCTCCCTTGCCCAAGGCAACGTATAGCAAAGGCTGCTGAAGCAGCGCGTCGATCAGCTCGGGCCAGTTGCGGCGGACGGCCGCCACGTCGCCGCGCACCAGCGCGTGGAGCACCTGCCCGACCGGCTCCTCCCAATCGTCCAGATCCGTTGCCGGCTGGCGGCGCCCGATGGCCGAGCGGATCATGCGTCCGGCGTCGGCGCTTTCCACACAGGTGGCGATGATCTGCTCCAGGAGCATCTCCTTGACTGCCCGGTGCTGGTCGTACTCGATCAGCGTCTCGAGGGTGCCGCGGGGCGGGGAGATACGGTAGCGGTGGACCGCCCGGAGCAATCCCAACAGGTGCCGGCGGTTGACCATCGCCCGCTCCAGCCAGCCAGCCAGCACTTCGTCGCGCTCTCGGTGGCCGGCGTTGCCGGGCATCGAGGCCAGCGCTGCCGATTTCCACAACTCCGCCAGGGTGGTGAGAAAGGCCAGTCGGTCGGCGATCCGCTGGGCCTCCTGCGCCAACTCGAAGTCGGTCGCGTCCTGTCCCCCTTCCAGGATCTCGCCCGCGAAACCGTCGTCGCTGCTGTCGCGGTAGGTCACGTCTTCGTAGGCCGCGCGGAAGAGCTCGTCCGGCCCGTCCTCTTCCTCCTCCGAGTCAGCAGCATCGTTGGACGTCTCGCCGCCCAACTCGAACTGGGGCACATCGGCGTACTGCTCGGCGTTGGCCTCCAGGTAGTCGAGGAACTTCCGAGAAAGGGGCCAGCGATCTTCGGGCGCCACCGGGCGCCCTCCCATCGGTGGGAAATCAATCTGCCCCGCCGAATGGGTGGGTTGCTCTTCGGTCGCCCAGAGGTCGTTCATCCATCGCAGCGCCAGCTCGTGGAACGAATAGCTCTCCTCGAACAGAGGGATCTGTTCGGCCTGGCTGAGCCAATGCACCAACAGCGCCATGGCGGCAACCGGGTCGCGCTGCTCCAACAGGGCTTCGACCACCAGGGCGTAGGTCTTGGCGGAGCGGAACTGCTCGGCGAGCCCCCGCCAAAAGGCGACGTCGCCCGCGGCGGTCCCCGCCTCGTGCCATGCCCGCAGCGCGGCGGCCACCTGATCGGCCGACTGGCACGTCTCCCCTCCGGAGAGACCCTCCACCGCGCCGACCTCCACGGTGGCGAACTGGTCCCACCATTGGGCGAGCCTCTCCAGGCCTTCCGAAAGCACGTCCTGCAACTCGGAGTTGCCCACCGCCGCTGCCTCCTTCTTGCCCCGGACATAGAGGGCAAAGATCTCGCCGACCAGCTCGATCAGCTCGTCGACGCGATGGTCGGGGATGCTGTTTTCCAGCGCGGGGAAGAGGCTGTACTGCCCGCCGAAGCCCAGGATATTCCAGGGATCGACCAGCGCCCCGCACTCGATCGCCCGGTGCAAGAGGTCCTCGATTTCGGGCATAAGCGACACGGCCTGATCGAGGCGGCCGCGCTCGATCTCCAGTTGTGCGGCACTCAGGCGGCAATGGATCTCGCACTGAATTCGCGCCGAGGCCACCGGCACCACCCGCACCTGCCGAGTCGCGGCCTCAGTGTATCCCATCCGGGCAAAAAGCCGTCCCAGGTGGACGTGCTGCAACTGCTCCGCGCGGCGCCGGGCCAGGTGCTGGTTGAAATGTTGCCGGGCAGCTCCTAATGGTTGCCGGAGCTTCACTGCCTCGGCCCGAAGCCGCTGGGCGTGGGGACCCGACAGCCGGGCAAGAAGCTGCTCATAGAACTCGTCGCGATACGCCGCGATGTGGCGTACCAGCGTGGCCAGCGTGGTGCTCGAATCGTGGGCGTCGGGCCGGTTGCCGCTTACGCCCGAACCCATCAGCATCGTGCCGGCCAACACGGCCGCCGCCTCAAAGAGGACCTCCTCGTAGGCCAACTTGCCCCGTTGCTGCACCCGGGTCAACATCGCCTCCAGCGACACCTCCTGCAAGACGAACCGGCGGCAATAGCCCGAGTTGTCCAGCCGGTTGAGATCCCACTGGCCAAACAGATAATTAGGCCGCTTGTTGACCGGATGGTCGAAATCGTAGGCCCTGGGGTCGAGCGCCAGCTCATCGAGCAGATCGAGGTCGAACCATGCCTGGAACAGCAACGTCGAATCGGTCGCCCCGAGGATCTCCAGGGCCTTTTCGATCAACTCCCGGTAGGGCCCCACGGCGGCCCCGACTCCGCGGATGTACAGCGTAATCGGACGCACCCATTCGTGGGCGTACGGCTGGATCTTCTGCTCGGTTTGCAGCACCGCCACCGGCCGGTGGCCGAGGTAGTCGTTCAGATGGCTGAGGACGCCGCAAACGATCCGGTCCGTCTCTTCCCACGGCCCCCCCTGTTGCAGCACGGCCTCACAAACCCGGCCGATAAACAGCGGTTGGAACAATCGTTCGTCGGTCTGGTGGAACAACAGATCGCGATGGTGGCGTCGATAGGCGGGCAGGCAGTGGTCGAAGACCAAGTGGAGCACCGCCTCGGCCTGGTCCACCCGGCGGAAGGCCCGGGAGCTGCCGCGGACCTCCGCCAGCCCGCCACGCAGCACCTCCCCCAACACCCTCCAGGTTGCCTCCGCACCGTCCCCACGGGTCTCGATCAGGCCGAACAACTCGTTGAGGTTCTTCAGGAACCGGGCGTCCGGCGCACCAGAGGCGAAGTTCAGGTAACCGAGGGTCTCCTGTGCGGCCTTGCGCGCCTGGGCGCTCAACTCGTTGACCTCCATTCACACCGCCTCCTGGTTAGGCTGAAGAGCGGGCGGGGCGCCGCCACCCCCGAGGGCTGGGCACGTGAGCCCGCTGCTGGGGCGGGTAGCGCCAGCACGTTTGTCGGGCTGTGCTGCCATACGAGCCCCAATCTTAGCTATCGCAGCCGACGAGGTCTAGCGGGCGGGAGTTGCATGGTGGTGTTCGGCGCGATCAAACGGCCCGGTTTCTGTGGCTTTCTGGCTGTGTGGCAGTTAGGCCGAAGCGGTACGATTTGCCACTTTTCCGGAGATAGCAGGTCTGGTAGGCTTACACTGACGGGTCAAGCGATGAGGAGGACAAGGGACGATGCTTACACGGCTGCACATGGTGAACTATCGGAGCCATGGTGACACAACCTTGGAGTTGGCGCCGCTCAATCTGCTGATTGGCCCCGTAGCGGGGGGGAAGTCGAACGTTTTCAGAGCGCTCCTCGTAATTCAAAACTCAGTGCACCGATCCCTTGTGGAACTCTTCCCACCAGGTATCGGAGACTATCATTGGGTGCGAAGTCGCTGGGCAGACGAGACCGATCCGATTGCCTTTGAGTTGGAGGTAGACGAACTGTGCTCATTTCCTGGCCAGCCTGCTCAATACGTGCTGAGAATCGCCGACTCACCAAATGGGCTCTACGTGCTGGAGGAGACGCTGGCTCGACAACCTCCCGACGAACCATCGGTCTGGGTGTTTCAGCGGCGGTCCCGTTACCACAGGGTCGGGGAGTCTACGCAGGTGGATCCTTACGCACCGACAATGTTGAATCTGGTACGGCACCATGATCCGCGCGTGAGTCTCAACGCATCGAACCTGGATTTTGCCCGGGAAGCCACACGGGCCTTGTCGAGTTTCGGCTACTTCCACCTCGAAACTTCCCGGCTGAGTGCTCTTGGCATGGGACAAGATTGGGACCGAATTGGTTATTACGGCGAGCGACTTCCCGATTTCATTGCTCATTTGAAATCGGATCCGGATCGTTACCACGTTTATGAGGCGATATTGCAGGAAATGCGAGAGGTGCTTCCTCAACTTGAGGAGATCATCGTCACTCAGACCCGCACGGAACGCCAAGGGATCGCAATGTCCTTTGCAGGACAGCGTGGCCATACCGCTGCCCCCGACCTCAGCGACGGCACCATGTTCACCTTAGGGCTTCTGTGCATTATCCATAGCCCGAGGCGGCCTGCTCTGTTGTGTATCGAGGAGCCCGAGACGGGCTTGCACCCCGGACGCTTACGCTGGCTTTTTGATCGGCTGATGGGTCTGGCTTATCCTCCGGAGGGCCAGTCACGAACCCAAATTCTCATTTCCTCCCATTCGCCGTACTTGGTTGACTTCTTCTCCGACATGCAGGACTGCGTGAAAGTCGTCGATCGCGTCGATGGGCGGAGCCGAATCACACCACTGCGAGAAGTTCAAGCGGCGCTGCACCATGAACCAGAGGCTGACGAATCGATTGGTCATCAGTGGGCAACTGGGTTGTTCGAAGGCCTGTGAACAATGGCAATCCTGGTAGGCTTTCACAGCGAAGGGTGGGACCATCTTGTCCTCAGCGCGTATCTGAGCAGACTTCTGGATCTCCCTGAAACCGATCTCGCTCCAGACTGGATCGAAGCAACCGGTCGAGGATGGAAGTTTGTGTTCCAGGTACTTCCCAAGGCCCTCAAGAGATTCTACGGCAAATGTGCCCAATTCGCCGTGGTAAGTATTGACAATGACGGGAGCATAGACCTGGACGCAGTCGCTGCAAAGGAAGACCCGGCCCACCCCCGGCATTGGCTCCACGCAGACGGCACAACCGATGTGTGCCGCTGGTGTCAGCTCGCAAGCCTCGTGGGCCGCATCCGTCCGGAACTGAACTGGTTGCGCTGTAAGTCGGGCAACGATTGGCCCGTCTTGATTGCGGTGCCAGTTGAGGCAATCGAAGCTTGGCTGATCACGAGTCGCGCGTTGGCTCACAGCCAGGCAGGTTTACTCCGGTCGGAGATGCGGCCGCGCGAAGGTTTGAAACAACTCTTCTATGGGAAGCCCGCGGCAACGCGCCAGGATGTCGAATCGGTCGCGTTGCCACTCATTCGGGACATGACGCCAGAGCATCTCGACAGCCTGAAGAGGTATTCCAAGAGCTTTGCGCAGTTTGCACGCCAGGTGGAACGCGAACGAAGGGCAATTCTCGGAAACCGTGATTGCTGGTCTGACGGAGATCGCGCGGCTGAAACATGGGCAAACCACAGTCAATACTGAAGTTGAACACCGAGTTTCCAGACCACCCGGCAGTGGGGACGTGTTGTTGTTGCGCACCAGCGACTGGGTTTTTCGCGTGCCTTTTGTGGGCTTCGCGGCTATCATGGAAGGGTTGGGGTCCGTCTCGGCGTTCGGCTCCAGCTAGTGGGTTTTTCCGGGTCAGCAGAGGTAGAGGACGATCATCATGCGACGATTTGTTTTGGCGGTGGCACTGCTTGCCGCGTGGTGTCCTCCGGGCCGGTCGGGGGCCGCGCCGCGGAGCGAAATCATCTCCCAGACGACCGCCGCGCGTCACGGGCTGACGCGGCCCTGGTTTACCCAGATCCAAATGGACCGCACTCGGGCACGCATCAGGGACCTGGTGCTGCACGAGGGGGCCCTCTACGTGCAAACCGATCGGGCGATGGTCCATGCGATCGACGCGGAGACGGGCAAGACCCTTTGGGCCAAGCAGGTCGGGCGGCCGAATCACCCCAGCCTGACGCCCGCAGCGGGCGAGGATCTCCTGGCCGTTATCAACGGCTCGCGGCTCTACGTCTGCAACCGCTACAACGGCGATCTGGTCTACGAGGTCCAACTCGACGGGGTGCCCGGCGCCGGAGCCTGCCTCAGCAAGCGGCGAGCCTACGTGCCCATGGTCAGCGGAATGCTCGTGGCCTATCGCCTGGAAACGTTGACCGATCCGCTGAAGGAACTGGGCAAGATCAACCCCGACCCCACGCCCGAGGAAATCGCGACCGCCGAAGAAGACCGCCGCGAGGACCTCCGCGTGGGGCAAGAATACGTCCGGCCCCTGGTTTGCCACTCGGCGGGCCGGGCGCTGGTCCAACCGCTGGTTACCCGCCAGACCAAAGGCGAAGAATTCGTGACCTGGGCGACCGACCGCGGTTACCTGAACATCGGCTGGATCGAGCTGCGCAACGAGGACCGTCTGGCGCTGAAATACCGGCTGGAGACGGCCGCCGGGATTGCCGCCCGACCCACTTACCTGCCGCCCGACCCCGACGACCCGACCGACTCCGGCATGATCTTTGTCACCTCGCGAGACGGGTTCGTGCACGCCATCCGCGAGCGGGGTGGGGACTCGCTCTGGCGGTTTCCTACCGGGGAGCCCATCCTCCAGCCGGCGGTCGTGATCGACCAGCGGGTTTACGTGGCCACCCAGCCCGGTGGAATGTTCTGCCTGGATACCAGAAAAGACAGCGAACTGGATGAATCATCGGGCCGCGAATTGTGGTGGACACCTCGAATCATCCAGTTCGTCGCCGCCAGCAAACAGCGAGTCTACGCGGCCGACAGGCTCGGGCGAATCCGCATCCTCAGTGCCGAAACCGGCGCAAGGCTCGACACCATTGCGGCCGAGCACCTCCCGATCAAGCTGGTCAATTCGGACACCGATCGCCTCTATCTGGCCACCGACACCGGGCTGATCCAGTGCCTCCGTGAAGTGGAGTTGTCCGAGCCAATTCTCCACGGCGAGGCCCGCAAGAGAAAACCGGACGAACAACAGCCGGCCATCCAGCAAAAAGGCATCGATGAGCTGGAACCGCCGGAGGGACCGGGCGCCCCAAAACAGCCCCAGCCCGGCGCGGACGACGATCCGTTCAGTTGAGCGTCTTGCGGGCATTCCGGCCACGGGCGCCAGGACCGGAAAGCCGCGAAGATTGCGTCTGCGGTCCCCAATCCTGCCGACACTGAGGCGGCCTTCCCTATTTCCCTGTATTCCCCATGTCTCCCAGTCTACGAAGTCGGCCCCTTGACTGCCGCGTCCCAAACCCTTAAACCAACAGGGGTCATCTATCGCGGCGTATGTCGTTTGCCACTCGAAGAGCTGGAAGACCTGGACACCTAAGTATCCCCTGGAAAGGACTCACGATGCAATCGCCTCCCATTAAACGTGCCCTGATTAGCGTTAGCGACAAGCTGGGGCTTGCCGGTTTCGCTCGCGGGCTGGCCGTTGCCGGAGTCGAGATCTACAGCACCGGCGGCACCCGAAGACACCTCGAAAGCGAAGGCCTCCAGGTTCGCGACGTCGCCGAGTACACCGGCTTCCCGGAGATGATGGACGGGCGGCTGAAGACCTTGCACCCGGCGGTCCACGGCGGCATCCTCTGCCGGCACGACAACCCCCAGGACATGAAATCCCTGGCCGAGCACGGGATCGTGACCTTCGAGCTGGTTGTGGTCAACCTCTATCCCTTTGAAGCCACCGTTGCCCGGCAAGGTGTCAGCATCGAGGAGGCCATCGAGAAGATCGACATCGGCGGTCCGACGATGGTTCGGGCGGCGGCCAAGAATCACGAGTTCACGACCATTGCCACCGACTCGGTGCAATACTCGGCGATCCTGGATCAGATCACCGCCCACGGTTGCACCACCTTCGAACTCCGACGCAAGCTGGCCGGCGAGGCCTTCGCCCATACCGCCCGATACGACCGCGCCATCGCCGACTATTTTGCCGGTCTCACGGCCGAAGGGCCCTTTCCGGGCACGCTGAACATCGGCCTGCTTCGCAAGGCCATATTGCGCTACGGCGAAAACCCCCACCAGCAGGCCGCCCTCTACTCCCGATCGCACACCACCGGGGCCAGCGTGGTGGCAGCCAGGCAACTCCACGGGAAAGAGCTCTCCTACAACAACCTGCTCGATCTGGACAGCGCGCTGCGGATCGTGCGCGGCTTTTCGGAGCCGGCCGCTGCGGTGATCAAACACAACAACCCCTGCGGCGCTGCCGTGGCCGGCACACTGGCCGAAGCCCTGCGGCAGGGCATGGCCGGCGACCCCCTCAGCGCCTTCGGATCGGTGCTGGGGCTGAACCGTGTGGTCGACGCGGAGACCGCCCGGGTGCTGACCGCCCCGGACCTGTTCATCGAGGCCATCGTGGCGCCCCGCTTCGACGACGAGGCCCTGGAAATCCTCACCACCAGACCGAAGTGGAAGGCCAACGTGCGGCTTTTGGAGGTGGGCGATCTGGGGTCGGCCGAAGGCGGTTGGGAACACCGCTGCATCGACGGCGGGGCCCTGATGCAGGAGGCCGACGTCCTTGCCGACCCGGAAGAGGATTGGAAGGTCGTCACCGACGCCCAGCCCACCCAGGCCCAAATGGCCGATCTGCGGTTCGCCTGGGAGATGGTCCGCCACGTGAAATCCAACGCCATCGTGCTCTGCAAGGACCGCATGCTGTTGGGTACCGGTGCGGGCCAGATGAGTCGGGTCGACTCGGTGGAGATCGCCATCAAGAAGGCCGGAGATCGGGTGGCCGGATCGGCGCTCGGCTCCGACGCCTTCTTCCCCTTCCCGGATGCGATCGAGCGGGCCGCCGCCGCCGGAGTCACCGCGGTCATCCAGCCCGGCGGCTCCCGCAATGACGACCAAGTCATCGCCGCATGCAACCAGCACGGGATGCCGATGGTCTTCACCGGCCGACGGCATTTTAAGCACTAGTGAGCACGATCCTCGACGAGATTGTCGCCGGCAAACGAGGGGAGATCGAACGGGCGAAGGCCACGACGCCCGAGCCGGCCCTGCGTAAGCGGCTGGCCGATGCCCCGCCGGTCCGCGACTTCGCGGCGGCACTTGCGCGGCCGGGACGCATCCGCCTGATCGCCGAGTTGAAGAAGGCCAGCCCCTCGGCGGGCGTGATCCGGGCCGACTTCCGACCGGCCAACATCGCCGAGATCTACCAGCGGCACGGGGCCGACTGCATCAGTGTGCTGACCGACCGGCGCTACTTCCAGGGCGGCCTGGATGACCTCCGCCAGGTCCGCGCCGCAGTCGACCTGCCGGTGTTGCGGAAGGATTTTATTATCGACACGTATCAGGTCGTCGAAGCACGTGCGGCCGGCGCCGACGCCGTCCTGCTGATTGCCGAGTGCCTGGACGACGCCGCGCTTCGACGACTGCACGATGCGGTCATCGAACTGGGGATGACGCCGCTGGTAGAGCTGTTCGAGCCGGCCAACCTGCCGCGGGTGTTGGACGTCGGCGCGCGACTGGTCGGCATCAACAATCGCGACCTGCGGACGTTCAAAACCGACCTGGAACACACCCTGCAACTCCGCCGGCAGATTCCCGGCGACCGCATCGTGGTCGGCGAAAGCGGCATCCGCACCCGCCGGGACGTCGAGCGGCTGGAAGCGGCCGGCGTGGATGCCATCCTGGTCGGCGAAAGGCTGACGGCCGGCCCCGACGTCGGCGCCGCTGTGGATGAGTTATTGGGCAAATAGGGAATTCGCGTTTAGCTCTCGGCCGACTGGTTCGCCTCAGGGCAGCTTCAGGTTCTTGATCTCGTAGTCGAACCCGGTGGCCACAATCACGCCGGGCGTCTTGTAGACGAACTTGTGCTTCTCCGGGGGCCCGTCGAGGAAGAAAACGTAGCCGACTCCGATTCCGCTTTCGGCTTGTCCGGTGAGTTCCAGGTTGTCGTAAGGGATCGGCTTGCCGTCGGGGCCCTCCAGGTAAGCCTCGTTCTTGTAGATCCATCCCCGATGGGACTCGAGCGCCTGGCCGGCCTGGTCGAACTGCACGCGAATGCGGACTTCCCAAACCTCGCGGTTCTGCCGTACCTGCTCCAAGGTGACCGTGACGCCGCCAATTCGCTTTTCGACGTCCTTCGCGCCCACCAGCTTCTCGAAAGTGAACGTCTCGACCTTGCCCGGCAACATCGCCATCAGCTTCCCCTTCAGGCTGGCAATCTGTTTCACCTCCCGAGGCGGCAGCTTCAGCGGGAGAATCAGTTCCACGGAAGCCTCGTTGCCGGCCGAGACCTCTAACTCCGCCTGGGTGTCGTCTACCGCCAGCGGGTTGCCGTTTTCGTCGACTGCCTTCAGGTCGGTCATTCGCTGCCTGAGGCTGATCGGCTTCAGCCGCGGCTCCCAGGCCACCGAGAGCACCAGCCGCAATGATTCGCCCTCCGGGTCGCGGAGGTCGCGGATCGCCACGATCCGCACCGGCTGGAAACGGAACGGTCCCCCGTAGCTGGCCCCGTCGGTCCGAGGCCGTTGCGCGTCCTCCCGCCCGACCAGGCTGATCGCCCTCTCTTCACCGAAGGAATAGACCATCAACTCGGCCTGGTCCAGCACCTTCTCGAGCGCCTCCCAGAAGGGTGTCTTGTCGAAGTCGACCTTTAGATCGGGGTCAGTCACCTTCTGTCCGAAACGTTTGCGAAAATCGACGATCTTGTTGCCCGATTGTTCCCGCAGCGCCGCCAGCACCTTCGAGAGCGGGAGGGCATCGCCTCGGAGCGTAATCAGCGAGGGTCGGGTGACCGCCTCGGCGGCGGCCCGCTGGAGCTTCTGGCGGACACGTCCCATCCGCTGTTTCACCTCGGCCGGCGTGCGATCGGTCGCCGGCGGGAGCAGGTCGAGCACCTGCGGTCCCAACTCGAGCAACTCCTGTTCGGCTGCCTCTCGTTGGGCCAACCGGGTGGCGTTGAGCTGGCGGACCAGCCTGCGGACCTCGAGTTTCAAGTCCTCGTCCACCGCCCCGGCCACCTGCCCGGTGAGCACACATCCAATCGCTACAATGCAGGTCCACATGATCATGCCTCCCCAGAAAGGGACGGTCCGCCAGTTTCATTCTACGCCTTTCCCGCCCAGTTTCCAGCGGAAGACCAAAGGCCGGGGTGGGGATTTCGGCCGGTAACAGCGAGGGAGGACTGCGTGGGGCGCA
>CAZUAM010000106.1:0-14851 GCA_964618095.1 uncultured Planctomycetaceae bacterium
CCAGGAGACAACGCGGCCCAGGAGCAGGCCGCCGAGCCCGCCCACAAACCCGATGATGCTCGCCTCGGTAAGAAACATCACCAGCAGGTCGCCGTCGGAGGCCCCGATGGCCTTGTAGATGCCGATCTCCTGGTATCGCTCGAGGACGGACATCAGCAGGGTGTTGACGATGCCCAGGGCGGCCACGACCAGGGCCACCGTGCCCACGCACCCCAGCAGCACGTCGACGAAGACGAAGAACTTGCGCATCTCCTCCAGATCGCTCAGCAGGGTGTTGGTGTGGAATCCCATCTCCTTGATCTCGGCCTCCACCGACAGCAGATCGCGAGGGTGCTCAACGCGGACCGTCACCCGCCGGTAGCCGGCCGCTTCGCCGCTCTTGCCGGCCTTTAGGCGCTCGAGCACGGCGGAGAACCGGACCCCGGGGATCTCCTTCATCAGCTCGACCGGAAGGATGACGCCGCGGCGGATGAACCTCGGCCCCATGGGCGCGAGCCTGTAGACGCCCACGATGGTGACCTTGAACTCCTTCCGCTCGAAGGCGAAGCTGGCCGCATCGTCCGGCGAGAGGCCGCTGGTCTTGAGGGTCACCACGGCGCCGACGGCCTGCTGCGGCGAGTCGAATCCCAGGTCCCCGGCCAGCCCTTCGGCGAGAATCGCCTCGGGGGCCTCGCTCGGGCCGAACGGCTCGCCGGCGACGAGGATCTCCCGCAGGAAGCGGGCCAGCACGGCCTCGCGCGGCAGCCCCAGGGCAATGCCGCTTTTCGTCTGCCCCTCGTGCGTGATCTGGACGTCGTCGAGCCGGAGATCGGGATACACAAGCTCTACCCCGGCGAGCGCCTCCATCCGGTGAAGTGCATCGTCGTTGAGGATCGGGGCATCCTCGGAGTCCTCGTCTTGTTTCGGCGAGACTTCAATGTTACTGAGGAGTCCCAGCTTCTCGAACGGGGCCTCCACCCGAGATTGAAGGCCCAGCGCGAAGGCGACCATCGAGACCAGCGCGCCGGCGGCGATCGTCACGCCCAGACAGGTCAGCACGGCCCGCAGCGGCGTGCGGCGGAGACCTCCCAGGGCAAGCCAGACGATCTTCCAGATTCTCATGGTGTAGTGCCTCTTGCATATCGGAAGGGGACAGTCCCATTTTCGCTGCGCGAAAATCGGGACAGTCCCCAGTCGGTTTCGCTAGCTGTCGATCAGCCGGCCGTCGCGGAGGCGGACCACGCGATCGGCAATTCGGGAGGCCGTCTCCTCGTCGTGGGTGACCATCACCACGGTGGTGCCCAGCTCTCGGTGGATCTCTCGCACCAGCGACATCACTTCGGCCGCCGTGGCGCGGTCGAGGTTGCCGGTGGGCTCGTCGGCCAGCAGCAGAGGAGGGGTGTGCACGATCGCCCGGGCCAGGGCCACGCGCTGTTGCTCGCCGCCGCTGAGCTGTCCCGGGCGGTGGCCTGCCCGCGGCCCAAGCCCCACGCGGCGGATCGCCTCGGCGGCCCGGCTGCGGCGCTGCCGGCCAAAGGTGCCTTGGAACGTCAGGGCCAGGGCGACGTTCTGCTGGGCCGTCAAGCTGGGCACCAGGTAGTACGACTGAAAGACCAGCCCAACGGTTGTGCGTCGATACATGGTCCGCTCGGATGAGCTGAACTGGGCGAGGTCTCGCCCCGCGACCCGCACACTTCCCGAGGTGGGAGTGTCGAGCCCGCCTAACAGATGCAGCAGGGTCGATTTTCCGGAGCCGCTTATCCCGAGAACTGCAAGAAACTCGCCTCGCTTCACTTCGAGGTCAAGCCCGTCAAGGGCGCGCACGGCCGACGGCCCAACCCGGTAGTGGCGCGTGAGGGCACGCGTCCGAACGAACAGATCGCTGCTGCCGACGTGGTTCACGGGAGTACGGCCCTGTAAACGCCAAGATCACGGATAAACGTCAGCCAAATGTACCCGCTGAAGCCCTCTCCGGCCATCCCTTTCGCACTTGGGCTGATCAGAATCTCGGCCGGTCGATCCGCCGAGTCCCGTGACAACGTCGCCGCTTGGGGTGGAAGCCACTTCTACCTCCACAAGGGGGAGATTGACCGGCAGCGCCGCTGACTTGCTCTCGGGTGCCGGCATCGCTTAGAATGGTGCCGGTCGAATCTACCCAATCCGGTAACCTTTGATGTCTGAAAGGGAGGCCAACCATGCGACGTACGATTCTGTTTACGGTAGTCCTGCTGATCACCGCCGGCGCGATCGCCCAGGCCGGGGAGGCAAAGAAGAAGAAACCGAGGAAGCCGAACGTGCCGCCGAAGGGTTTTGTGGCCCTGTTTAACGGCAAGGATCTGAAGAGCTGGAAGGCCGACAAGGCCGTCGCCGAGCATTGGAGGGTCAAAGACGGCGTGCTGCTCTACGACGGCAAGGGACGGAGCTTAAGCACCGAGAAGGAGTACGCCGATTTCATCCTTTACGTCGACTGGAAGATCGAAAAGGGCGCCGACAGCGGCATCTATCTCCGCGGCGTGCCGCAGGTGCAAATCTGGGACAACAAGGAGGGCTCCGGCGGACTGTGGAACAACCGGAAGCACCCCCGCAAACCCCTGGTCGTGGCCGACAAGCCGCCGGGAGAGTGGAACACCTTCAAGATCCAAATGAAGGGCCAAAACGTCACCGTGCACCTAAACGGCAAGCTGGTCGTCGACAACGTCCCCTTGGAGCCGCTGGGGGGCCGCAAGAAAGGCCCCATCCTGCTCCAGCACCACGGCCATCCGCTCTGGTTCCGAAACATCTTCATCCAAGAACTCAAGCCGGCCAAGTAAGCCGCAGCTTTTCGGCTAAGCCGCAAGCGGCAAGGGCCCCCGATTGACAGCCTCCGCCCGGGCGGTAGGATGAAGCGTTGCGGCCCGTGCCGCCGACTTTGCCTTGCCAAACCCCGGACCCCACGCCGGTCCCTGCTGCCAAGCACGAAGAGCACGCCACCGATGACCCAGATCGAACAGGCCCGCCGGGGCACCGTCACGCCGGAGATGGATGCGGTCGCCCGCAGCGAACGGCTCGACCCGGAGATGGTCCGCGACGAGGTGGCCCGCGGTCGGATGGTTATCCCGGCCAACGGCGTCCACCTGGAACAGGGCCTGCGGCCGATCGGGATCGGCATCGCCGCCCGGACCAAGATCAACGCCAACATCGGCAAGTCGGCCATCTCCAGCGACGCGGAGTGCGAGCTGGAGAAGCTCCACGCGGCGCTGGAGTACGGGGCCGACACGGTGATGGACCTTTCCACGGGCGATGAGATCGACGCGGTCCGCGAGCGGATCCTTCAGTCCACGACCGTGCCGGTCGGCACGGTGCCCATCTATCAGATGGCCCAACAGCTCGACGATATTGTGGAGATGCGGCCGCAGGATTTTCTGGACGTGGTCGGGCAGCAGGCCCGGCAGGGCGTCGATTACATGACCGTCCACTGCGCGGTCTTGCGGGAGCATCTGCCGCTGACCGAGAAGCGCCTGACGGGCATCGTCAGCCGGGGCGGCGCGCTGGTGGCCAAGTGGATGTCGGCCCACCGCCAAGAAAATCCGCTCTACACCCACTTCGACCAACTCTGCGAGATCATGCAGCAGTACGACGTGACCTGGAGCCTGGGCGACGCCCTGCGGCCCGGCTCGCTGGCCGACGCCAGCGACGAGGCCCAACTGGCCGAGTTGAAGGTGATGGGCGAGCTGGGGCGGCGGGCACGGCAGCGGGGCTGCCAGGTGATGATCGAAGGGCCCGGCCACCTGCCGATGGACCAGATCCAACGGAACGTCAAGCTGGAAATGGAGTGGTGCGACGAGGCGCCTTTCTACGTCCTCGGGCCGGTGGTGACCGACGTGGCCCCCGGCTACGACCACATCACCAGTGCCATCGGGGCGGCCATGGCCGCCTGGTACGGAGCGGCCATGCTCTGCTACGTCACGCCCAGGGAGCACCTGGGGCTGCCCGGCGTGGACGACGTCCGCCAGGGGGTGATCGCCTACAAGATTGCCGCCCACGCCGCCGACGTGGCCCGCCAGCGCCCCGGCGCCCGGCAGCGCGACGACGCGTTGAGCAAGGCCCGCTTCGAGTTCGACTGGGCCGAGCAGTTCCGTCTGGCGCTGGACCCGGAAACCGCCCGGCGGATGCACGACGAAACCCTGCCGCAAACCCCCCACGTGCGATCGCCCTACTGTAGCATGTGCGGGCCGAAGTTCTGCGCGATGAAGACCACCGAAGAGCTCCGCGAGCTAAAGCGCAGGCAGCCGGAGAGTTGACACGCGGGCCGGTCTTCGTCGAGAATAGTGCTCCAGCGGACGCATTACCACCACCCACACCCAGAGGAGGAACCGCCCCATGCGTCTCACCTACGTGATTGCCGCCTTGCTGCTAAGCACGAACCTGTCGGCCGCGGCGGAGACACCTGCTGCGGGCTTGGGCAAGAAAGAAGCCCGGCAGGGCTTCGTCAGCCTCTTCGACGGCAAGTCGCTCACAGGCTGGCAGGGCTCGTTGAAGGGCTACGCCGTCGAAGACGGGGTGCTCGTCTGCATGGAAAAAGGCGGCGGGCAGTTGTATACGAAGAAGGAATACGCCGACTTCATCTTCCGCTTCGAGTTCAAGCTCGAACCCGGCGGAAACAACGGCGTGGGCATCCGCACCCCCATGGGCGTCAACGCGGCCTACCACGGCATGGAGATCCAGATCCTCGACGACGGGCACGAGAAGTATCGCGGCTGGCTGAAGCCCTACCAGTACCACGGCTCGATCTACGGCGTGGTCCCGGCCAAGCGAGGTCACCTCAAGAAGACCGGCCAGTGGAACGCCGAGGAGATCATGTGCCAGGGCAGCAAGGTTCGGGTGACGCTCAACGGCAAGGTGATCGTGGATGCCGACCTGAGCAAGATCAAGAAGACCATGGACGGCCGAGAACACCCGGGATTGCACAACAAGAAAGGCTACATCGGCTTCCTCGGCCACGGCGCCCGGATCGAGTTCCGCAACATCCACATCAAGGAACTCAAGGGACCCAAATCGGCCGGCAGCACAACGCGGTGAAATGCAAGAAGGGCTTCGGCCGGGCCGAGCCATGGGGGAATCCAGGGACCCCAGCACGTTTGGGGTGGCAGTCACACTGCCGCCCCTGTTTCCCCTCCCATTGCCCCGTATGGCAAAGTGCCATTGACTTTTGCCGGGATTTGGCCACCATTCCTCGTTGATGGCCAGCTCTTCCACATCCGAAGCCGCTGATACCGAGACGCCCCCGGGCCGGCCCCGCGAAATCTTCGCCTGGGCGATGTACGATTGGGCCAGCAGCGCTTATTCCACGCTCTCGATTACGGTCATCACCTTCTATATTTCCAGCCTCATGGGGGAAGCCACCTGGGGCGCAATGGCCTTTGCTGCGTCCATTTCCGTGGCCACCTTGGCCGCAGGCCTGCTCGCGCCCGTGGTTGGGGCGATGGCCGACGCCAACAACAGCAAGCGCAGATGGCTGGCCGCGACCGCGCTGACCGGCGCCGGCGCCGCTGTGCTGACTGCGGCGGTGCCGCCTAGCCAGCCGTGGCTGGTGGTCGTGTTGTTCGTACTGATGCACATGCTCTTCGAGATTTCCTATGTGCCCTACAATGGTTTTCTGCCCGAGATCACCGACGAACGGACGATCAACCGAGTCTCAGCCTGGGGCTACGCCTTGGGATACGCGGGCGGAGGGCTGGCTCTGGGGATCGCCCTGTTGATCGTTGTCTTCAACAAGGAACTCGGGGTGACCGAGGGCCCGGATCAGGCACGGTTGGGACTGCTGTTGCTGGGGCTTTGGTGGGGGCTGTTCTCTTTGCCGACCCTGTGGATCCTCCGCGACCGTGGTCGCCCCCGAGAGAAGCCGGACTCGGTCGCCGCGGGGGCCCGCAAGGCGGTGCACGAGGTCACCCGAACCTTGGCCGGCATCCGGTCTTACCGCGTGCTGGCATTGTTTCTGCTCGCTTATCTCTTGTACAACGACGGCGTACAGACCATCATCACGCAGGCGTCCAATTTCGCCAAACTCGATCTGGGTTTCTCCCAAAAAGATTACGGTGAGCTGGCCGCCCTGATCCTGATGATCCAGTTCGTCGCCCTGCCCGGAGCCATTCTGGTTGGGTGGCTCTCCGACCGCCTTGGCCAGAAACAGACCCTGATCGGTTGCCTGGCCGTGCTGGTGGGAATCTGCCTGGCGGCGTGGGTGATACAAAACAAGCTGCACTTCTGGATCATGGGGGCGGTGTTTGCCCTGGTGATGGGCGGAACCCAGTCGGTCAGCCGGGCCATCATGGGCAGCATGACGCCGCCCGAACGAAGCGCCGAGTTCTTCGGCTTCTTCGGCTTCTCCGGCAAGGCAACCAGCTTCCTGGGCGCGGGCCTGTTCGCGCTGGTTGTTGCCCTGACCGGCACGGGTAGGCCCGCCATCTTCGCCCTGTTCATCTTCTTCGCGGCCGGCTGGCTGATTGTCGCCCGGGTCAACGTCGAACAGGGGCGGCGGCAGGCGCTTCGGGCATGACCGTCCCGCTGGGCGTTGACGTGGCGGGATGGTATCTTGACGGCATCGGCCGACAGGCGGCCAGCGGTGCCGCAGGTTGAGCACCGCAACAAACCCCACGGGACGCAGCCCGCGGGCGTTGCAGACAAACTCCAAACCCTGCTCACTGCCCCCTATCCACTGCCCACTGCCCACTACCCACTGCCCATGTTCCTCGGCATCGAAATCGGCGGCACGAAACTGCAACTGGGGATCGGCCCCGGCGACGGCCCACCGCTGGTCGCCCTCACCCGCCAGAAGGTAGAACCGAAACAGGGGGCGGAGAGCATCCGGCAGCAGATTCAGCAGCTCGGCAAGACCCTGATCGAGCGACACGAGATCTCCGCCGTCGGGATCGGCTTCGGCGGCCCGGTGGACGTGGCCGCCGGCCGGACCATCATCAGCCACCAGGTCGACGGCTGGAAGGATTTTCCCCTGGCCGACTGGTGCCGTCGGTCCTTCAACCTGCCGACGGTGCTGGCCAACGACTCCGATCTGGCCGGGCTGGCCGAAGCCCGATTCGGGGCGGGGCGGGGGCATCGGGTGGTCTTCTACAGCAACCTCGGCAGCGGCATCGGCGGCGCGTTGGTCATCGACGGTGAGCTCTATCGCGGCGGCGCCGGCGTGGCCTCCGAGCTGGGACACCTGCGGCCCGGGCCGCCGTCCGCCCGTCCGGACCAGACGGTCGAATCGATCGCCAGCGGCTTTGCGATCGCCGCCGCCGCCCGGCAACGATTGATCGACCGCCAGGGGACCGACCAGCAGGCTGCCGCCGACCTGCTTCGCCGCTGCGGCGGACAGCCCGACCGGCTCACCGCCACCATAGTCGCCCGGGCCGCCTCCGAGGGAAACCCGCTGGCCCAGGACGTGTTCAACTACGCCTGCCGGACCTTCGGCTGGGCCGTCGCCCAGATGATTACGCTCCTGGCTCCCGACGTTGTCGTGATCGGCGGCGGCGTCTCGCTGGTCGGCGAAGAGCTGCTTTTCGTTCCGCTTTACGACTACGTCACCCGCTACGTCTTCCCTCCCCTTCAAGGCACCTTCGAGATCGTCCCGGCCAAGTTGGGCGAGGAGGTCGTGGTGCACGGGGCGTTGGCCTTGGCCAGACGGGAGCGGCCGTAATCCGGCGGACTTCCGCCGGTTCTCCGCGGAAGACCGGAAGCGGGCGCCTGCTCGGACAAGGCCCCCCAATTCCCCTTCTCTCGGATTAACCGGCCCGAGGCCCGCCCAAGGAACCAGGCTTTTTCCCCTCCCGCCGCATTCGCGCTCCTATGTTGAAATAGCCCCCTCCCCGTTTTCAACGGGCCGCCGGAATGGGCTTGCAGCAGCCCTCAATTGGTGGTATGCAGATGATCGGCTCCGGCCCGGCTGGGCGGGTGGGCACGTCTGTATTGGTCTTGCAGCCGGATAGCGCAGAGGAAGGAGCAAACCGTGAGAGAAATCAAGATCCTCCCGGCAGAATCCTTGGGCCATCGGTTCATTCCCGAGGAGTACTTGCCCGAAGGTAAGGACGAAAACTACCTGCGGAACGAGCAGTCACCCAAGCCTGAAGGATACTGGCGTCACCTTCGGTCCGACGAGATCGAGGCCCTGGTCAAGAATGGCGATAGCTGCGACGACTGGGACAGCATCTTCGTCGCCGACCAATTCAATCCGCACCTGATCAAGAACTGCGAGTTCTCGGGATTGGTTCGCATTGGCCGGCTGGAACGCGTCATCCTCGAGCACCACGAGCTGAAGCTACCCGCCGGCATCACCAACAGCCAGATCATCTCTTGTGACGTCGGCGAGAATGCGGCGATCCACAATGTCCGCTATTTGGCGCACTACATCATCGGCGATCACTGCATTCTGCTGAACATCGACGAGATGCAAACGACCAACCACGCGAAATTCGGCAACGGCATTGTCAAGGACGGCGAGCTGGAGGAGGTGCGCGTCCGGCTCGACCTGATGAACGAAACCGGCGCCCGGGCCGTGATGCCCTTCGACGGCATGATTCCCGCCGACGCCTACATCTGGGCCAAGTATCGCGCAGACACCAAACTCCAGCAGAAACTGGCCGAGATCACGCAGAGCCAGTTCGACTCTCGCCTGGGCTTCTACGGTATCATCGGCGACGCTTGCGTAGTCAAGAACTCGCGGATCATCAAAGACGTCAACATCGGCCCGCGCTGCTACATCAAGGGGGCCAACAAGCTGAAAAACCTCACCATCAACTCCAGCGACGACGAGCCCACCCAGATCGGCGAGGGGGTGGAGCTGGTCAACGGCATCATCGGGCTGGGTTGCCACATCTTCTACGGCTGCAAAGCCGTCCGCTTCGTGATGGGTAACAACACGAACCTCAAGTACGGTGCGAGGCTGATCCATTCATTCCTGGGCGATAATTCCACCGTCTCCTGCTGCGAGATCCTCAATAACCTGATCTTTCCCGCCCACGAACAGCATCATAACAACTCGTTCCTGGTGGCTGCCCTGGTGATGGGCCAGAGTAATCTTGCCGCCGGCGCCACCATCGGTTCGAACCACAACAGCCGGGCGAACGACGGCGAGATTCAAGCCGGGCGGGGTTTTTGGCCGGGACTCTGCACCACCTTGAAACACTACTGCCGCTTCGCCTCTTTCGTGCTGCTGGCCAAAGGCGACTACCCCTCGGAACTCAATATCCCCTTGCCGTTTGCCCTGCTGAACAACAACGTCCTGCATGATCAATTGGACGTGATCCCCGCCTTCTGGTGGATGTATAACATGTACGCCTTGGCGCGAAACACCTGGAAGTTCCAAACCCGCGACAAGCGCAAAACCAAAACCCAGAACATCGAGTTCGACTGCCTCGCACCCGACACGGCCGAAGAGATTTTCCTCGCCATGGAGCTGCTCGAAATCTGGACCGCCAAGGCGCATCTCCGCCCCCACGGCAAGGCAGCCGAAGACCACAGCCATCAAGAACTGGCAAAGCTCGGCCGCGAACTGCTGTTGGACGAGGAAGAGCAGACGACCGGGTTGGAAATCCTCGGCGAAAACATGGAGGACTCTCAGCGGAAAGTCGTCATTCTCAAGGCCGCTCAAGCGTATTGCGCCTACCGGCAGATGCTCCACTATTACGCCGTGAAAAACGTGTTGGCCTACCTCAAAGCCAACCCAAACGTCACGCTGGCTTCGATGTGCAAGTTCCTGGCCGGTCCGCGCCAAAAAAACTGGGTGAATCTCGGCGGACAGCTCGCCAAGGCGGCGGATGCCGAGCGGCTGCTGGCGGAAATCAAGTCGGGGAAGCTCAGTCGCTGGCCGGAAATCCATCAGGCCTACGACCGCCTCTGGGAAGCTTACCCGCTCGAGAAGCAGCGGCATGCCTTGGCCACCCTCCTGGCCCTGCTGGGGGCCGAAACACTCCACTCGAAGCTCTGGAATTCCGCCCTTGATCGGGCGGTGGAGATCCAAGAATACATTCGAGAGCAGGTCTTTCTCACCCGGAAAAAGGACTTCGAAGATCCCTTCCGCCAGACCACCTTCCGTGACGCCGCGGAGATGAAAGCGGTCGTCGGTACGGCCGAGGATAACAGCTTCGTGAAGCAGGTCCGCGAAGAGACCGAGCAGTTCAAGGAGCTTGTCGAAGCCGTCAGGCAACGAGGCTGAGAACTCCGCGCCGGCCGTGCAGGAAAACCGAACAAAGGGGCGGCCGGCAAGACTGCCTGCCGCCCCTTCCTCCGAAATCTGCAGGAGCAACTTGGCTGCGTTTGTCGGGTTGTCAGACCAGAAGTTCGTTGCCCACCTTGCGAGCCCGTTCGGGCTTGTCCAGGTTGATCTCCAACGCCAGGCCGATCTCCACCAGCAGATTCCAGCCGGCGCAGAGATAGACGTGCGGGGCCATTTCGCCGGCGGCCGGAACGCGGATCGTCGGGAAGGGGGTCTCCCGGTCCGCGACCGCCACCACGGTCAGCCCCACACCCCGCACAAGCACTTCCTGGAACTTCTCAATCTCGTCGGCGACGGGATCGACGACGAACACCACGTCCTCCCGCTCCATCACCTCCTCGATGCCGTGGACGGCGTAGGTGCCCTCCAGGAAATCGGACTTGCGGCGAGTGATCTCGTTCGTCTTCAGAGTCAACTCCTCGGCCACGCCGTCGTTGTAACCGGCAAAGTAGATGGTTGAAGCCCGCACGGCCTTCGCGACGATCTCCTGATCGATCGGCCTGGTCAGGGCCTCCTGGATTTTCTCGTCCAGCCCTGCCAGGTCTTGCCTCGCGTCCCTGCCGGCAACGTGGCTGAGAATCGACTGGTAGAACAACGCCTGCTCCACGACGCTCTTGGTGGCGGCGACGGCCTGCTCCCAGCCACAGCCCAGCACGAACGTCTCCTGGACGGCTTGTTCCAGCAGCGTGCCCGCGTTCGCGCTCAGGCCGTAGCATGCCGCGTTTCCCTCGGCGCCCAGCCTCTTGGCCAACAGGACGACCTCCTTCGTCCGCCCGGAGTTCGAGGCACAAAACACGGCGAACTTCGACAGGTCGTACTGGGCCGCCTGCCGCGAGCCCTCGGTCGAAACGCTCAGGTCCAGCCCCCACGTGAGTGCCTTGCGGATGGCATTCTTGGCAGGAAAGATGCGGCTGGAACCCTCTCCGGTCAGCAACAGCCGGCCGACCGACTTGATCTGCTCGGCCACCTGGGCGGTTCGGCCGGGGTCAAAGCGGCGGACCACGTCGACCGTATCCATCATTTCGCGGACCAATGCATACTGCGAGTACTTCGTGTCATTCATATTCATCGTAGCGATTCTCCCCTGAACGTGGTTTCTTGAAGCCCTTTTTCAGCACCGGTCCCGGGGTCCATTTCTGTGACGAGCAAGACGTCCCGGGACTCCCGCCAAGTCTAGCTTATTGCTGGACTTCGCCTGAGGGCAAATCGCGCGGGCCTCACCACTTGACGGGGGGTATGCTGACGGCCACTCAGCCACCGGCTGGGCTGCGTCTTGTCCAGCAGGCGTTCATGCCGATCCCCAGACCGCGAGTCCGGCCCGCTACAGCCCCAGCACGTCGTCTATGCCGTACAGCCCCGGCGGTCTGCCGGCAAGGAACTTGGCCGCGGCCAGCGCCCCCTGGGCGTAGCAGTCGCGGTTGGTCGCGCGGACGGTGATCTCGATCAGTTCGCCCAGCATGGCGAAGACGATCGTATGCTGGCCCGGGTCGTCGCCCACGCGGATGGCGTGGTAGCCGATTTCCCCGTGGGGGCGCGGTCCCGGGCGTCCCCGGCGGCCGTGGCGCTGGGCGGTCTGGCCCATCACCTCCGCGATCATCCGGCCGAACTTTAAGGCGGTGCCGCTGGGGGAATCCTCCTTGAAGCGGTGGTGCCGCTCGAGGATCTCCACGTCGGCGTCCTTATCCTTCAGCGCCCCGGCGGCCAACTGCGAGAGCTTCATCGCCAGGTTGACCGCCAGGCTCATGTTCGGCGCCCAAAGCAGCGGGATCTGTTCGGCCGCGGCCTGGCGCCTCTTGACTTGGTCTTCATCCAGTCCGGTGGTGGCCGTCACCAGCGGGAGTTGCTTCTGGACGCAGGTGTCAACGATGGCCTCGACGGCCTCGGGCAGCGAGAAATCGATCACCACATCGGCCTCGACGTCAAGCGTTGACGACAGCGGCACGCCCAACTGCCCGGCGCCGGCGACCACCCCGGCATCTACGCCGAGTTGCGGATGTCCCGGCGATTCCAGTGCAGCGACCACCGAAAGCCCTTCATCGGCGGAGCCCAACGCAACCAGCCGCCGTCCCATCCGCCCGGCGGCCCCGTGAACGGCGATACGAATTGGATTCATGACAGTTCTTGATGCGGGTGATTGTCCCGTCTTCTGGTGGGCTGTGGTGTACGATGGGCACCCCACGGGCCGCAGGTAAGTGGGCGTTCATTGCTCGAAATGAAAGACCAGCCCGCTACTCCTTCCAATCCCCAATCCCCAATCCCTCACCCCTAACTATACAGCCGAATCGCCTTGATGATCTCGTCGAGGTTATTGGGCACGGCCACCGCCCGGTTGGCGAACGTGGCCCGGCGGACGCCGCGGCTGCCCAGCACCTTGTTGAATTGATCCTGGTCGGTGGTGTGGTAGGCGACCGTGGCGGTGGGGTCCTTCAACTGGTGGCCGGTCAGGATACAGACGACGCGCTGGTCTGGCTGGATGACACCTTCGGAGACCAGCAGCTTGGTGCCGGCCACGCTGGCCGCGCTGGCCGGCTCGCAGCCCAGCCCACCGGCACCGACCTGGGCCTTGGCGTCCAGGATCTCCTGGTCGCGCACCTCGCGGACCAGCCCGTCGCACCAGTGCAGGGACCGGATGCACTTGTTGAAGTTGACCGGGCGGTTGATTTCGATCGCGCTGGCGATGGTCGAGGCCCGGCGGCCCTGGGCATCCATTTGGTCGTAATACTGGCAGACCTTCGGCGCGTTGACGACCCCCTGATTCCAGCGCACTTTGTGTTTTTCGACGAGTTGGTACAGGGTGTCGGCCCCCGTGGCATTGATCACCGCCAGCCGCGGCATCCGATCGATCAGCCCCAGCCGGTGCAGTTCGTGGAAGGCCTTGCCGAAGGCACTGGAATTGCCCAGATTTCCGCCGGGAACCACGATCCAATCGGGCACTTCCCAGCCCAGCCCTTCCAGCACCCGGTACATGATCGTCTTCTGCCCTTCCAGCCGGAAGGGGTTGACGCTGTTGACCAGATAGATCCCCAGTTGGCTGCTGACTTCCTTGACCCGGGCCATGGCGTCGTCGAAGTCGCCGTTGATCTGCACCGTCAGGGCGCCGAAGTCGAGTGCCTGGGAGAGCTTGCCGAAGGCGATCTTGCCGGAGCCGACGAAGATCACGGCCTTCATCAAGCGGGTGGCCGAGCAGTACAGGGCCAGCGAGGCACTGGTATTCCCGGTCGAGGCGCAGGCGGCCCGGGTGGCCCCCACGAAGCGGGCGTGGCTGAAGGCGGCCGACATCCCGTTGTCTTTGAAGCTGCCCGAAGGGTTCATCCCCTCGTATTGCAGGTAAAGCCGGCCGGGGCTGATGCCCGTGTACTCGGCCACGCGCTGGGAAGGACGCAGCAGGGTCTGTCCTTCGCCCACCGTGACGCACTGCTCAACCGGAACAAAGGGCAGCAGGTCGTGGAACCGCCAGACGCCGCTGAAACAATGCGGGTTGCCGCGGCGGGACCATTTCTGCTCGAAGGCCTTCAACGAATCCGGCACGCGCAACCGATCCCAGTCGTACACCACGTCCAGCAGGTCGCCGCACTGCTGGCAAGCAACCCGCACCTCGTCGATGGAGTACGTCGCCCTACAGGCCGGCGAGATACATTGCTGAAAAGCGGGGTCTGTCTGGGGAATTTTCTCTCTCGCTCCGGAAAGCTCGGCAAACGACGCGAGGCGACTCCAGCCGCCGAAGCTCCCCTGCGGCGACCGTTGGTCGGCGACTGGAGTCGTCTCCTACAAATGGACACCATAATGTAGGCCAGCCGGTAAACCGGTTCAAGGTGAAACGGTCGGCCTCCGGCGAGAAATGTCACGAATCCTGGCTGTTCGACTCGCAGATCACGGCGGTCGCGAGCAATCTTCCTTGGTGCGGTATCCGTCTAACTGGGGGCCGGTGCTTGCACCTTCCCCCGCAGGCAAGAGCGGCCCCCCGGTAGCGCTACTCGTTGGCCCGAAGCAAGTTGCGCCGCGCGGGCCTTCGCCGCGCTGCCCCACCGGGGGAGGCCGGTCCACCAATGCTCCGTTCCCTCCCCAACCGGCTTGTCCTTGCAAGGTTGCCCGAGACGTTTGACAGTCCCGCCGAGGGCGTTTACAATCAAGAGTCTCTGGAACTTGCAAAGTGGGCGGTCCGAGGTGATCTCGCGCGGAGAAGATGCAATGAAGACGACTGAATTGAAGGCCTACAAAGAACGGCTCCTCTCCTTGCGCGCTCGGCTTCGTGGCGACGTCAGTCAGATGGCCGACGCCGCGCTGAAAAAGCGACGCAGCGAGGCCAACGGCGACCTCTCCAGCATGCCGATCCACATGGCCGACATCGGCAGCGACAACTTCGAGCAGGAGTTTACCCTTAGCTTAATGGAAAACGAGGGTGGGACGCTGGCCCAGATCGAGACCTCTTTGGAGCGGATCGAAGAAGGGACTTACGGCCAGTGCGAGGAATGCGGCGCCAAAATCCCGAAAAACCGCCTGAAGGCCATTCCTTATGCCACGTTGTGCATCCGCTGCGCCGAACAGCAGGAACAACTGCCTTGAAAGAAGCGGTACCGCTCAACCGTTACATCGTCTTCTTCACACTGGCGTTTGGTCTCTGCG
>CAZUAM010000107.1:0-8778 GCA_964618095.1 uncultured Planctomycetaceae bacterium
ATTGCCGTCGCAAATCAAAACAAAAGCCCAGAGCACCCTGACCAAAGACGTTTACGGCAGTAGTGCAAGCACCCACCCTACGGTGTTTCCTGTCTTGTTGCTGCAGTCTCTGGAATTGTTGGATTTTGGGCGGCCAAAACGGGAAACAACTCGGCGGCGCTGAAGCCGCCGACGGCAAAGAGCTTACGACCGGCCGGCATCCTCCGGATTGCCCTTGACAGGCAAATGGCCCATGGCAGATCGCCCAGCACCCCGACGACAGAAGTCCCTTGCCCGCAGCCGCTTGCACGGTTCGCAGAGACCGCCGCGGGGTTGTTGGGCCGCTGAGACATGCCTTCAAGAATTCCAAGAACTACCGCGGACTCGCGGGCTTGGCCGTGCCTGTTGAGACCCCTCACCCCGACCCTCTCCCAGAGGGAGAGGGAGGCCCGGCTTCACCGTCGCCGGGGTGCTTCGTTGGCCAGCTCGTAGCGTTGGATCTTGCGATCGAGCGTGGAGCGCTCGATGCCCAGGATGCCCGCCGTGCGGCTCTTGTTCCAGCCGGTGTGCTGAAGCGTGGAGAGGATGTGGAGGCGTTCCATGTCGGCCAGCGACGAGGGCGAGAAACCCAGGCCGGAGGGTAGCGGCTTGCCGGTGTCGCCGGCGGTGGAGAGCTTCGTTAGCAGCAGGTCGTCCTGGTCGATCTCGCGGCCGCGGCAGAGGACTACTGCCCGCTCGATTACGTTCTTCAGCTCGCGGACGTTTCCGGGCCAGAGGTAGCTGAGCAAGAGTTTGGCGGCCTCGGGCGTGAAGCCGCGGATCTTCCGCCCGGTTTCCTGGTTGAATTTTTGCAGGAAGTACTCGGCCAGCTCGGAGATATCCTCGGGTCGTTTTCGGAGCGCGGGTACGACGATTTCCAGCACGCGGAGGCGGAAGTAGAGATCGCGGCGGAAGCGGCCCTCGGCGATGTCCTTTTCGATGTCGCGGTTGGTGGCGGCGATCACGCGGACGTCGGCGGTGATGGGCTTGCTTCCGCCGACGCGCTCGAAGGGATGCCCTTCGAGCACGCGGAGGAACTTGGCCTGGATGCTGGGGCTCATCTCGCCGATTTCGTCGAGCATCAGGGTGCCCTTGTGGGCGGCCTCGAACTTGCCGATCTTCCGATCGGTGGCCCCGGTGAAGGCACCCCGCTCGTGGCCGAACAGTTCGCTGGCCAGCAGTTCTTCGGAGAGGGCTGCGCAGTTGAGGCAGACGAAGACGTTGTCGCGTCGCGGGCCGGAGACGTGGACGGCCCGGGCGACCAGCTCCTTCCCCACGCCGCTTTCCCCGCGGACCAGCACCGTGGCATGGCTGGCCGCGGCGCGGGCGATCTCGTCGGTGACTTCCTTGATCACGGAACTCTTGCCGATGATCTCGCTTTGCACGCCGAGCCGCTCGCGGAGCTGGACGTTTTCGGTGCGGACCTGGGTGAGGTTGTCGGCGAGTTCCTGGCGGCGGGTGAGATTCGTCAGGGCCACGGCCACCGTATCGGCCACGGCCAGGGTGAACTCCAGGTCGTCGGGGTCCGGGACCCGCTCGGCGTCGGTCGAATAGAGGTGGATCAGGCCGAAGACCCTGCGGCCGCGGCGGACCGGGGCGCAGATCACGCTGGTGGTGTGGATTTCTCCCTTGCTGTCGCGGCTTCCCAGCGTGCTGTCGCCCATCACGTTCCGCGCCAGCACCGCCTCGCGTTCGCGCAACACGGTCGAGGCCAGGACGTTGGAGACGCGGTGGTACCGCCGCTCGGAGGTGCTCCGCGAGGCCACCACTTCCAGCTCGTCGCCGCCGGGCTCTCCCTGGAATCCGCGGGGCAAGAGCAGCAGGGCCGCCGCGTCGGTCTGGGTGCCTTCCGAAAGCCCGTCCAACGCCAGGTCGGCCATAGAGCCGACGTCCGGGGCCTTGGCCAACTCGAAGGCCATCCGACACAACTTGGCCGCCGCGCGGCCCATCTTCGAGATCCCGCTGGCGTCCTCTTCGCCCGGGGCGAGGAATCTCGTCTGCCCGCGCCGGTGGGTAATCGTGGTTGGTTCGCAGGCCGCCAGGACGCTGGAATCCGCGTTCGAATCGGAATCGGTCCAGTCCTTTCCGTCCCCCTCGGGGCGGCGAATCACCGTGCTGGAATCGGAAAAGGCCTCGGCCAGCCGATAGACGAAGACCAATTGGGAACGCCCGATGCGGATCACGTCCCCCGGCCGCAAGACCCAATCGCCCTGGACCAGTTGGTCTCCGACCAGCGTGCCGTTGCGGCTGTCGAGGTCCCGCAGCATCCACTGGCCCCCGGACATGAAGACCTCGACGTGGGTGCGGCTGCATCGCTCGTCCTTGAGCACGATCTGGTTAGTCGGGGCGCGGCCGATAGTGACCGCCTGTCCGGGCACTAGCCGGAAGACGTCGCTCCACTTGGGTCCCTCGCGGATGACCAGATATGCAAGCTGGGACACGGCCGACCCTCCCCGGGCCGCGGCTCACCGGGCAGAATAGGCCGGGAGAGCCGAGAGCCCGGCTCACGGCAGAAAGGACACGCTATTTTCGCTCAGACGGCACGGGAATTCCCCGGGTGCAAGGCATCTGCCGGGGCAAGAGGGCACAGATCGAGCGCCGGGAACAACTCGGCAGGAGCCTTGCCCCGCACTTGACCGCCCCGGTTTCGCGGCTCAGAATTCCTCCGCAGTCCATTCTACCTGAGGTTGTCCCAGAATTCCAAGCACAGTAGTCCGGCCGCTCCCGCAATTGCAGCAGCAGAGTCGCTGCCTGCGACTCGACATCAGGCGGCTGGGCTGGCGAGCGAACGAAAGCACATTTATATATGGTCGCGAGCATCCGAGTTTCGTCAGCATTCGTCCCCCCCGTCAGAAGTTGCTCGCAGTGACCGCAATCATGCCGTTTTTCCCGGCAGGGAGTCAATCGACCCGATGAATCGGGTCGCTACAAATCGGCTGGACGACAGTCTGCTGGGTTTCTGTGCCAATATCTTGCCACACCACGACTTACGACAAACCGCCGATGGCACTATGGGGGGTCGAACGACTCGTGGGCGCTGGGCGTCTTTCCGACGGTAAGCGTCTGGCCCGGCACGTTGGGGAAGCCCGCCTCCGGGCCTATCCACGCGTGGCCCGGAAACGTAAGTATCCCCTTTATGCACCACTCGTTGGAGGGGTCCCAGCGGGTTTGGCCGGAACTGCGGTGACGGCTGGTAGGCGGGGTTGATCTGCTTGCATTTTTCCGGCAATCCAAGTACCATACAGTGTCGAGAGTTGTGCTCCCGCGGGTTCGCTCGGCGGCGGGGCTGCGGAGCAGCCGACCCGTACAGTCCGTCACGGTCATTCGCCCGGCAGAACAGAGCAAGAGGAAACCCGGTGAACGGCCAGGACAATTCCGGAGTTTCTCGCCTTCCACCAGCAGGAGAATTGTCATGTTAACCCTTAGCCCGGTAGTTCCGCGCGCCGCGCGGAGGATGACCGTCACGATGGTTGCGGCGGCGCTGGTTGTCGCGCTGTGCCCGACGCTGAACGCCCAGATCATCGACCGGACCCGTGCCGTCGGTGGTATCTCCGTCGATACCCACGGCCTGTTGGAAGACGCCCGCGTGGATTGGACGGGCAAGCTCGGCCGGTTTATGACCCGGACCCTGGAACAGATCCCCAGTGAGTTGAACGAGGCGACACCCTTGCGCAAGCTGTCGCTTCGGGGGCTGGAAGCGGCGATCGAAGAGTGCGTGCGCAACGACAAGCAGTTGCCGGATCGGATCAAGTATCTGGCCGGCTTGCAGCGGATCCGTTACGTCTTCGTGTATCCGCAGCAGAGGGACATCGTGCTGGTTGGCCCGGGCGAAGGCTGGAAGGTAGACAAGCAGGGCAACGTGGTGGGGATTACGACGGGGCGTCCGGTGATGTTATTGGAAGATCTGCTGGTCGCGCTGCGTACGGCACGCCAGGCCGCCAACGGTGGGATCACTTGTTCGATCAATCCGACCCCGGAAGGCCTGGCGCAGTTCAGGCGCTACATGAGCCAGTTCCGCAGGATGGGCAATCCGGGGACGATAGCCTCCGGAGCCGAAAGGGCGATGGGCCCGCAGAATATCACGCTGACCAACGTGCCGCCCGGCAGCCATTTCGCCCGCGTGCTGGTCGCCGCCGATTACCGCATGAAGCGGCTGGGGATGGGGTTCGAGGAGGCCCCCATCCGCGGTCTGCCCAGCTTCTTGAAGATGATGAAGGGGACCGGGACCTTGCTGCCGCGGTGGTGGCTGGAGCCCAACTATGAACCGCTGCTGCGGAGTCCCGACGGATTGGCCTGGGAGTTGCGCGGGGCGTCGGTCAAGGCAATGACCGAGGAAGACTTCGTGGGCGCGACCGGCAACGTGGAACACAGCGGTAAGGCCAACCCCGTGGCGCAGAAGTGGGCCGACAATATGACCGAAAAATACGATCAACTGGCCGTGGCCGTTCCCATTTTCGGCGAATTGCGCAACTGCATGGAGCTGGCCATCGTGGGCGCCCTGGTGGTCAAAGAGCGGCTGCCGGAACGGGCAGGCTACAGCATGCCGATCCTGCTGGATCCGGTGCAGGTGAAGATCGACGAGTTTCCCGCTCCCAAGCAGGTGGACAGCAAGGTCAGCATGTTGAAGAAGGGTCGCAATTGGATCATCAGTGCTTCGGGCGGCGTTTCGCTCAACTCTTGGGGGGTGGCCGACAAGGTTCGGCAGAGCGAGGCCCCGACCGTGGTTCGGACCAAGGCATCCGCCGGCAAGAGCAGCAATTGGTGGTGGAACTAAGGGCAGCTCCACCACCCGGGACTCTACCTGTCCGCAAAAGCGGCCGAGCGACGCCAAGTCGCCCGGCCGTTGCTCTGCGCGGCCGGCTCGGCCCCTCCGGTGAGGACGATCGGGGCGGCCGAGGTTCAAGTCATGACCGTGGTGTCTGGGGTCATGGCCGCGGCTATTGGGCCTGGAAGCGGCAATCTCCTTCCCCATCCAGCCGGCATCGGGTCAACTTGACCTTCTGACCGAGCAACTCGGAGAAGAGCATTTCTTCCATGGCGCATATCCTGCGATCCCGCTCGGCCAGGTTGGGATAAGGACAAGCATGTGCACTCATGGCGGGTTGGCCGGCGAAGTCCTTGACCGAAAAGGGTATCCTCCGCTGGGCCAAGAGTTCAGCCAGCGACCGCATCCGCTCCGCCATGGTGGTGCCTTGGACCTGGCCGGCGTACTCTGCGGCCAGGGCGCTGGCGATCCGCCGGATCATTTGCCGCTGTAGTTCCACATTGCCGGTGAGGCCGATTTCTCGCCAGAGGGCCAGGGCGAGGTCGGCAAAATTGGAGCCGGTCAGCCGGAGTCCCTTGTCGGTGAGCCGATACCAGTGCTTCGGCCGGCCACGTCCGTTGCGGACCGGCTCCCGCTCGACGAGTCCCTGCGCCATCAGCCGCATCAGCCGCTGGCGGACGGCGGTGGGCGTGACCTCGATTTTTCCGGCCAACTCGGCTACGCCCATTGTCCCGGCGACTCGGAGCAGATCCAGCAGGCGGCCATCGGAAGTGGGGGCATGGATACTCATCTGAAGGTAGTGTAAATGTTACAGGATAGAGGATCTACGGGAATCGTCTCGCTGCATTATACCATTTTTGGCAAGAGCAGGTGTAACAAATTGCGGCCGCCAGACGCGCTGTTCGACGTAACCTGTTGACAAAACAAGGCTTTATTCGCTAGAAGTGGGCACTCTGCCGGGTCTGCCAAGAGTGATCGATGGTGGACCGGCTCGCTGGACAGTTTGACGTACCGTTCTCTCCCCATCTGCGGAGCAGGATGCACAATGCCCTTCAAACGCCGACTTTTCCTCCTCGCTGCTCCGATCTTGCCGGTGGTTCTGGTCGGGTTGGCGGTCGTTGCTCCGCGGCCTGTGCTAGCCCAAGGACAGGACTCCCAGGCAACACGTCAGAGCGACGCGGCGTCGTCTGCGGCGGCCGAGGCCGTTGACGAGGCCAAGGGGGCCGGCGAAGCCGGGGTGCCCGAAGGGGACCGATCCGGGACCTGGCAGGAGGGGGTCGACGGCTTTTTCGGAGACTATCTGGTCAAACCGCTGGACACGGTGTTGTTCTTCGGTTTCGGGACCGAAAGGTGGCTGGGCACGAAAGTGCCGATCATCGTCCTCTGGCTCCTCTTGGGGGCAATGTTCTTCACCGTTCGGATGGGCTTTATCAACGTTCGCGGGTTCTGGCACGGCATCCGATTGACCCGGGGAGACTATGACAACCCGGACGAGACCGGCGAGGTTTCACACTTTCAGGCCCTGGCTTCGGCGCTCTCGGCGACGATCGGTTTGGGCAACATCGCCGGCGTGGCGATCGCGGTGGGGACCGGCGGGCCGGGGGCGATCTTCTGGATGATCGTAGCCGGCGCGCTGGGGATGAGCAGCAAGTTCGCCGAGTGCAGTCTCAGCCAGATGTATCGCAAGGTGGACCACGACGGCACCGTCTCCGGCGGACCGATGCATTATCTGCATGCCGGGCTGAAGGAGATCAGGATCGCCGGCATCGGACTGGGGCCGTTCGGAGCCCTGCTGGCCGTGGTGTTTGCCGTGGTCTGCATGGGCGGATCCTTCGGCGGGGGCTGCGCTTTCCAGGTCAGCCAGTCGCTGGGAGCCGTTCGCGACCAGATGTTGCAGGTATGGCCGAGTTTTCACGAATGTCGTCAGGTGGTCCAAACGCGGCGCGACCCGGCCGATGCCCGTGCCCTGGCCAACGCACAGATGAACAACATCCTGGAGCGGAACGATCTTCGGCAAGAGCCGCTCTGGGAAAGCCTCCCTCTGTCGGAGGTGAAGGAGTTGTCAGACGTGCTTCCCCTGAGCGAGGTGGAGCAGGAGGAGATAAAGCGGTGGCTGAGGCTGCGGGAGCTGTCCGAAAAGCCCCCGGAAGAGTTGGCCCGAATTGAAGCCGGGTCTGTATGGGGCGTGAGATTCTTGGCACGATACGTGGACTGGACTTACGGCCTGACCATGGCCGTGTTGGTGGGGTTGGTGATCATCGGCGGAATCCGGCGGATTGCGGCCACCGCCGAAAAGATCGTGCCGTTGATGTGCATCGTGTACGTAACGACGGCCCTTTGCGTGCTGTTTTGCCACTACGACCAGATCTGGGTGGCGTTTGCGAAGATTCTCTCGGAAGCCTTTCGCTGGAAGTCGGCCTACGGTGGTTTCGTGGGCGTGTTGGTGATTGGCATTCGGCGGGCGGCGTTCTCCAACGAGGCCGGAATCGGATCGGCGGCCATCGCCCATGCCGCCGCCAAGACGGAAGAGCCGATCCGCGAGGGGATCGTGGCCTCGCTGGGACCGTTCATTGATACGGTCGTGATCTGCACGATGACCGGGCTGGTGATCGTGATCACCGGCGCCTACAACGACCCGCAGTACGCCCATCTGGTCGCCAAGCCCGACGGCGCCGCCCTGACCGCGAGAGCCTTGGGAGATACGATCAGTTGGTTCCCCTGGATCCTCTGCGTGGCGGTGATCCTGTTTGCCTATTCGACGATGATCTCCTGGTCGTATTACGGCGAGCGTTGCTGGTCGCACCTGTTCGGTTCCCGGGCGTCGCTGGCCTATCGCTT
Source organism: uncultured Planctomycetaceae bacterium (assembly GCA_964618095.1). Classification (GTDB taxonomy): domain Bacteria; phylum Planctomycetota; class Planctomycetia; order Pirellulales; family Thermoguttaceae; genus CAZUAM01. The sequence continues at coordinate 7,622 of CAZUAM010000107.1, forward strand.
GATTTTCCTGGTTTTCGTGGTGGTGGGGGCGGTCGTCACGGCCCAGAACGTGCTCGACTTCTCCGATTTGATGATCCTCTCGATGGCCTTTCCCAACATTTTGGGTGTGGCACTGCTTAGCGGAAAAATACGCCGCGCGCTGGACGACTACTGGCGGCGCTACAAGACCGGCGAGATGGAACCCAAACGAACCCGGTGATTACTCGTGGGCGATGCCCTCGGCTTACCACTGAGAGGAACAGAATCATGAGTTGGTTGCCCAGACAGATCGTGGTCGTACCGGTCGATTTCTCCGACGATTCGTTTGCTGCGTTGGAGACCGCCCGCGAGCTGGTCGACGATCCTGCCCATCTGCACGTGGTCCACGTGCTGCCGATCCTGGAGGCCAACGATCCGGGGGTGATCTGGCACATGATCGACGACGAAAGCCGCAGCCAACACGCCGCAGAGGCGTTGCGGAAAGAGCTGGCCGATCGGGGACATCAGCGGTCGCAGGCGGCCGTCCGCTTCGGCGATCCGGGCCACGAAATCGCCCAGTACGCCGAGCAGGTCGACGCCGGGTTGATCGCCGTATCGAGTCACGGCAAGTCCGGGCTCACGCGCCTGTTGATCGGCTCGGTGGCCGATCGGGTGGTCCGGCTGGCGCATTGTCCGGTGCTGGTGCTGAAGCGGTAAACGGGGGGATTTAGAAGCCGGGCCGCTATCCCGGATTATCCACAAGTGTGCCACGGCCGTGTCGGCCGTGTTGCCCAAGTGTGCCTCGGCCGTGTTGCCCCGGGTAAACCGGCAAATCTGGAGCACGGCTGACACAGCCATGGCACGCGAGAACTGGCGCGACGATGGTCCTATGAATAATCCGAGCTAAACCCCTGCATCCGGTGGAAAGAACTGCTCGACCACCGCCATGAACTCCCCCGGCGTCGATACGCGGCTGACGAGAGTGCGAAACATCCGCGCACCACAGTTTCCCTGCGCGTAGCGGCAGGCGTAGCGGCGCATCAGGATGGTTCCTTTCTGCGGGCCGAACTGCTCGACGACCAGCCGGTAGTGATCCAAGAGCAGTTGCCGTTGCTCGGCGAGGGTCGGATCGGGCGGGACGGGCCGGCCGGCCAATGCCGCCTGTACCTGGCCGAACAGCCACGGCCTGGACAGCCCCG
>CAZUAM010000107.1:8788-14812 GCA_964618095.1 uncultured Planctomycetaceae bacterium
GGCCGATCATCACCCCATCGACACCCCAGCGGCAAAACGCCTCGACGACCGAGGGCGGCGTTCTCAGATCGCCGTTACCGATCAGGGGAATGCGATGCAGGTGGGGCTTGATTTCGGCGATCCGCTGCCAGTCGGCCGACCCGCGGAACTTCTCCGCCGCGGTGCGGCCGTGGACGGTCAGCGCCGCACCGCCGGCGGCCTCGACGGCCTGGGCCACCTCGACGGCGTTGATCGTCTCCCGGGTCCAACCCAGGCGGATCTTGGCCGTCACCGGCACCGGGTCGCAGGCCTGGACCACTCGGGCCAGAATCGCGCCCACGCGATCCGGATACCGCAACAGGTAGGAGCCGCTTTGGGCCTTTTGGGAGACCTGGCGGACCGGGCAGCCGAAGTTCACGTCGACCACGCTGACCCGGAACTCCTCGACCAGCCGTCGGCCGATGGCGGCCAGCACCTGCGGATCGTTGTCCCAGATCTGTACCGCCAGCGGCCGGGGTTCGTCCCGGACCCGCCAAAGTCTGCCGGGGAAGCGGTGACTGCGGGCGTTGATCTCCAGGAAGCCCCGCGCGCTGACCATCTCGGTTGCCAGGAGTCCGGCCCCGCCTAAGCGGCGGACGATCTGCCGGTAGGCGTAGTTGGTGAAGCCGGCCATGGGGGCCTGCAACACCGGCGGATCGACCACCAGCGGCCCGATCTTCAGAGGCTTCGGCGGCGGACTAGCGGTCAATCGTCACTTCCCTATCCAGAACGGCTCTGAGGCTGCGAGAGATGAGCTTGGTGCGGCGCACCCTGAGCTTCTTGGCCAGTCGGTCTGTTTCTTCCAAGAGTCCCTGCTCGATGCTGACGGAGATGACGTTCACACGTTTTACCTCTCATCTCGGCCTGCTCGGAGAGGAGATCGTGCTTGGCAGCGTGCTCGACGTTCCAGTCGTTCGATCGCAATTCTATCTGCGTCTCCGACTGTTCTTGTATGACAAAACATTGGCCGGGGCAAGCCGTCCCCTCAATAGGCGGGGTTTCTTCCGAAGTCGTCATCGACCGCGCGGCAGAATCTTCATTCCCCCAGGACGAGGAGGCTGCACGCCGCTCTCTGCAAGTGCCGGATTCCGGACCGAACTGGTGCCCGATTTTCCCGGCCGCCTCCGCCCGCGCAAGACACCACGCACAGGCCGGACGCTTACGCCCGTGACGGCTTTTCGGCGTTTTGAATTACGAGACGGCAAAATGACACTCGGCGGGAGGAAGTTGTACCTGACACCCGGCGCAAGGACAACTGTGCTGGAATTCGAACGATAAACGGCACTTCCGAGGCTTCCTGTGATGCTGTGGTGGTCGGTCGGCGCGGGTGTGCACTGTACGGTGGGCCTCTCGGCTCAAAGAGAGAGTTGCTGGCATTGCGGATCAGGCGGTGGTATGCTGTGTGGAGCAGCATATTGCCGTTGGTTGTGTCGTGGTTTCAACGCGTTGCCGGGAGCCTCACGACTTCGGGGCTACTCGCACGATTGGCAGACACAGGTCGCGCACCCGCATGGGGGAATCGAGCAATGGTGTTCTTGCCCATAAGTCCGTTGGCCATTTCCCGGAGTGTACGTAAGCATGCAAGGCAATTGAAGGCAGCATTCTGCAGTCCCCGAGTGAGCTTGCTGGCCAACATTCTGCTCGCAGTGCTTGGCTCAACCGCTGTGGGGTCGCCGTTGTTCGAGGGCTTGGGCGATCTGCCGGGCGACGCATACTACGATAGTGAGGCATGGGGTGTCTCCGGCAACGGGCAGACCATTGTCGGGAGGGGGAAAAAAGGCGTCGGATTGGACACGTGGGACGCATTCTACTACACTTCCGGATCTCTCGCTCTGGTTCCGTTAGGAGCCGAGACCCAAGTAGCCCTAGATGCCTCCTATGATGGAAGCGTCATCGTGGGTTTCAATTATGCTTCCCCAGAGGGAGACGCCTTTCGGTGGCACAACGTTACCGGAATGGAACTGTTGCCGCGCGCGCCGGGTGTCAACGTGGCTTCTGCTCACGGAGTTTCACCCGATGGGTCGGTGGTCGTGGGTACACAGCGGATTGTGAACCAACATTTCCGTGATCGGCATGCTGCTTGCCGGTGGGATGCGCTCGGCTATGACATCCTACCCTACAGCGGCTTCCAGAGTTATGCAGAAAAGGTCACCTTGGTGGGAGACGAAGAGATCATTGTGGGAGTGGACTGGCTCGGCAATCCCAACTCCGACGGCACGAGGCAGGCTGTCATCTGGCGAAACGGTGCGATGCAAGGACTGGGCGACCTGCCGGGCGGACGTTATGCCAGCGGAGCCTTCGACGTGTCCGCCAATGGCAAAGTCGTGGTTGGATACGGCTGTTCGGCCCAGTCCGAGTCAGGGGCCGGTATTGAAGCCTTTCGCTGGACTGCCGGTGAAGGCATGAAGGGGCTCGGTGCCGTTTCTGACTTCTATTTTGGAAGCGTCGCCAATGCTGTGTCGGGAAACGGTATGGTGATCGTAGGCGACTCCTATGTTTCGTACAGTACCGAGGCGATGGTCTGGACCCCGGCCGCCGGGATGCAGAACCTCAAGACCGTCTTGACACAGGGCTTCGGCCAGAACCTCAATGGCTGGACACTCACAACAGCCACGGACGTTTCCGACGACGGCTTCACCATCGTGGGATACGGCGACAATCCCGCCGGCAAGAACGAGGCGTTTCGCGCTCGGCTACAACAGCAGATCTACATCAACTGGGACGACGGGCCTAGCACCGGGTTCTTCGTGACCACCGACGCCAAAACCGGGGAGAAGTACACCGTGACCGTTGAAGGGTCCACTCCTGCATTGGTTTGGCCCGATGAATTGCCGAATGGCCAGTCTTCCGAGGAGTATAAGACCCAGGTCATAAATGAGATTAAGGCTATGTTCCAGAGATCGGATTTGCAAATCGACATCCTGGACTCACGCACCGTCAGCAAGTTTAATCACCAAGCGGCCTTAGAGGTCCGCTTCGCCGCCGACACGGAGTACGCTCACGTAGGTCCGAACCTGTACGGCATTGCATGGGATATTGCGCCCAAGGGGATGGGTGGGTGCGACCGCTTCAACGCCCGCTGGGATGGTGAGGTGGCCGTCTTCCAGATGTCCGCCTTCAACCCGGCAACCGGCGAGACGAAACCACCCCGATACCTGGCAGAGACGATCGCCCACGAGGTAGGCCATGGTCTTGGCCTGCGACACGTCGACCCGTGGGACGAGGACGATTGGGAGATCATGGATTACGGTTGGCACGAAAACGACAACGCCGAATTCATGGACATCGTCTCACCCATCAAGGAACCGCCCACCACCGCCGGAAAGGAAACCGACAAGACGCACAATCCCGCGTATCACCTGATGCGCTACGTGATGGGGGAGCGGAACGCGAACGTCCACCCCGGCACGTACGATCTCGGCTCGATTACCATCCTGGGCTACGAGATCACCAGTTTCAGCTACGACGGGACCTTGTACAACCTGACCGCCGGCTCGCCGGGCGGAACACTGGGCGAGAACTGGTTCAACCTAGCCCAAGCCCGCGACGTGGATCCCACCAGCGAGACGCTGGAGTTCTTCGCCTACGACGATGATCCGGTGCGGATCTTCGCCTCCACCGAGGCCGGTCACACGTGGGATCTATACTTCGGCACCGGCACGGCCGACGCGCCGGATCTGATCTTTGAAGATCTTGGCGTGGGAGCGCTGGCGGGCTCGATCTTCCGTTACGATCTGGATACGCAGAGCTACGAGATCGTCGGTTCATTCTCCGGCAGCGCCACAAGCGTGATGGAACTATCCGGCGATCCAGTGCCCGAGCCGGGGATGCTGGTGATGTTGCTGGCGGGCTTTGCTGCACTACTGGCCTACACGTGGCGGAGGCGACGATGGTGATCAAAGTCGCCTGGTTTCGCTGTCCGAAGAAACCACCGATATTTGACGCGCCCGTCCGGGAGCACGAAGCGTCGCCCCGACGAAACATGTCCTTTCGACGGGCTGGATCCGGACGCTGAAGGCTTGCCGTCCTCTGCCCTCAGGTCAGGCGTCAATTGTCGGGCTGCTCCGGGCCGACCGTCAGCGCCACCGCCAGCTTTTCGGCGGGCGTTTCCGGCGGAAGGACCGACAGGGCGTACTCGGCGATCGCCTGGTTGTAGTCGGTCAGTGTGCCGACAAAAGCAAGCGTCTGCTCGGTCTGCCGGTTGATGCAACCGAAGAGCAGCTCGACCGGCTCGCTGCCGGCCTGGGAACTTGCGGCGGCATCGGCCCGAGCGGCGTCGGCCTCGACGACCGCAACCGCGCGCTGCTGCACACTCGTGGCCAGGCCGGGGATGATCGCCGCCAGCCGTCGCAAGGGCCACGACTCGGCCAGGCGGCGGGGTTGGGCGTCGAGCTTCAGCGGGTACCGGTCCGCACGGGGGACGGTGCCGGGTATCGGCCAGGCCGCGTCCGACTCTCGGCCCAGCCGGGTCGCCAGCTCGAATTGGGCCTCGAGCAAGGCCGCGTGGGTCTCGTGCAGGGCCGCTTCGGTGGCCAACCTGGCCGAGCGGAGCCGCAGAGGCGAGGGATGCTTTTCGTCCGGGAGGACCAAGGCAAGGCCGTCGAGCAACTGGGCCTGCTCGACGAGCACCTGGTACTCGGCCGCCCGTTGCCGGGCCAGCCAATACGCCTCGATCAACTCCCGGCGGTCGCCGCCCGACTGTTTGCTCAGGCAATCTTCCAGGCTGACCGGTTCGCCGATTCCTTCGGGCAACGCACGATCCCAGTGCAAGGTAAGGGTCAACTGTTTGGCCTGAGTTTCGGGCGGGGCATCGGCCAGGGCCGGATAGAGTGCCGGCGCAAGAAAGTTGCCCTGCACGTCGGCAATCGGTTTGTTTACCTTCCTGGGAGTTGGCACGGTCGGCTTCGGCTCAGCGGGCACCGGGGGCTGCTCGGGGGGTGCCGATTCGGCGGATTTCTTCTCTTCCCGCTGCGGGGCCGGCGTGGGCTGGGTCTTGCCGGTCGGCTGCGACGGGGACCACCGCGTGGCCGGCGTGGGAACCTGTTTGTCTAACGCTCGGGGCACGGTGCGGGGCGCAGCCGGGGTGGGCACGTTCTGGCTGGGTGGCCGCGCCGGGGTGGGTTCTTTCTGGGCGGGTCTCCGTGCCGGGGTGGGCACGTTCTGGCCGGGCCGCCGCGCCGGCGTCGGTACCCGTTCGGTGTGCCCGGCCGGTTCCACCATCCCGTCGTTCCCGGAAGCCGGCGGCCGGATCGGCTGTAGAGTCGGACTGATCAGCATCCCCACCAAAACCTGCCCGTTGCTGCCCGGCGCGATGACGGCCAGGGCGTAATCGGCAATCTCGTGGTTGTACCGGCAGACCGACTGGATGAAGGCCTCGCGCTGTCGCAGACACTCTTCCAAGCACGCCAGGACGGCCGGCATACCGGCCCGGCCCAGCCGGTGGGCATCAACGGCTGCGCTGAGCGCATCCTCTGCGGCCTGGACCGCCGAAGCGCGGCCGTTGACCGCTCGACGGCGAATCGGCAAGGTGCGGTCGATCAGCCTGGTGCGGGCAGGGGCGGTTCGCATCGAGAACAACCGGTCGAAGTACGTCCGGTACGGGCCCACGTGAGGCCGGTCGGCGGGCAAGGGCAAGGGGCTATCGGGAGAAAGCAGCACCAACGCGGCCAACTCGTGCTGGGCGGCCACCGCAGCCACCTCGGCTTCCCGCACCAACGCCGCAGACGAGGCCCGGGCCGTTCGCAGCCGCCGGGCGTGTTCCCCGCCTGCCTCGAGACCGTGGAGCTGGCGGTCGTGGGCTAAACTGAAATGGTACGCGGCCACCGCTTCGGTCAACTGCCAATAGGCGTGGGTCACCTCGAGTTGGTGCCGGCGATCGGTGGTCGAGGACAACACCGTGAGCAAGCTGAGCGGGCGGCCGGTCAACCGGCTTCCCGGCGGCATGACCAGGGCTTCGGCCACCATCTCCGGTGGCGTTAACTGACGTCGAGCAGGCGGGACGGATGC
>CAZUAM010000108.1:0-14766 GCA_964618095.1 uncultured Planctomycetaceae bacterium
AGAAATCGCGCTGCTGCACAACTACCTGATCGTGGGTGCCTTGTTGTTCGGCATCGGCACGGTCGGGTTCCTCAGCCGGCGGAACATGATCGTGATGTTCCTCTCGGCCGAGATGATCCTCCAGGGGGTCTCCCTGAGCCTGGTTGCCTGGAGCCGCTTCCGCAACGATTTAGGCGGGCAGATGCTGGTGATCTTTATTATCGCCGTGGCCGCCTGCGAGGCGGCCATTGCCCTGGCCTTGGTGGTGACGCTTTTCCGCCGCAGCGGCAAGCTGGACATCGCCGTCTGGCACGAGTTGCGCGAGGACAACCAGCCGCCGTTCGAGGAACCGGAGCTTCCGGAAGAGCCGTCCGAGCGGCCGGAAGCCTGGCCAAGTCTGGCGCCGGCCGGCCTCCCACCCGAAGTCCCGCCCGAGCAGACGGGCTATCGCAGACATGTTTGAAATTGACACCTTGCTGGTGCTCATCCCGGCGCTGCCGCTGGCGGCGACGCTGCTGACTGCTGCGCTGGGTAAACACCTCCTGCGAGGACAAAGCCATCTGCCCACGGTCGCGGCCATCGCCTTGTCTTGCCTGGCCAGTGTGGTTCTCGTCTTCAAGGTGCAAGGCGAGGCCAATCGCGTGGCCAAAGACCCTGAGCGTGTCGGCTGCGAAACGATCGTGCCGCTGTGGACCTGGGCCGCCGTCGAGGGAGCCTACCAGCAGGCCGATGCCGACGACGAGCGCGGGGAGACGGTCACCCGCGATTTCCACATCGACATCACGCTCAGGGCCGACCCCCTGACGGCCTTCATGCTGGCCACGGTGAGCTTGGTTTCGCTGTTGGTGGCCGTCTACTCGATCGGCTACATGCGCGGCGACCCGGGCTACTGGCGGTTCTTCACGTATATCTCGCTGTTCGTCTTTTCCATGACCATGCTGGTCTCGGCCAGCAACTTCGTGCTGTTGTACGTCTTTTGGGAGGCGGTTGGGTTTTGCAGCTACATCTTGATCGGCTTCTGGTACCAGAGGCCCGCGGCGGCTGCGGCCGGCAAGAAGGCCTTTCTGGTCAACCGGGTGGGAGACTTCGGTTTCGCCCTGGGCGTGTTCCTGATCTGGACCACCTTCGGGACGCTCAATTTCCATGACGTCAAGGTCGTCGAGGGAACCGAGGTCGAGGAGATTGCCGGAGAGAACGTGGAGGTCGCCTATCGCAGTGTTGTTCCGGCGGACTACGAGCTTCGCGAGGGTGAAGAGGTCAAGCAGAAGCGGTCAGGCGTGCTGGGGCAGACGGCGCTGAAAGATCGGGGATTCTACCAGGATCTATACCAGAAGCTGTACCAAGACCGTTGGCAATGGGTGGCCACCGCGATCTGCCTGTTGCTGATGCTGGGGGCGTGCGGCAAGAGCGCCCAGTTCCCGCTGCACGTCTGGTTGCCCGACGCCATGGAGGGGCCCACGCCCGTCAGCGCACTGATCCACGCGGCCACGATGGTCACTGCCGGGGTGTACATGGTGGCCCGATGCGTGCCGCTGTTTATCGCCTCGGACCACGCCCTGGAGGTGGTGGCCGTGATCGGCGGTTTCACCGCGCTGTTGGCCGCGCTGATCGCGCTGACGCAGACCGATCTGAAACGGATCCTGGCCTACTCGACCATCAGCCAGCTCGGCTACATGTTTCTGGGCCTGGGAGCCGCCACGTTGGTGGGCGTGACCGCCGGGATGTTCCACCTGTTTACCCATGCGTTCTTCAAGGCCCTGTTGTTCCTCGGCGCCGGCAGCGTGATGCACGCCATGGGCGGCGTAATCGACGTGCGGCGGTTCGGCGGCCTGCGGCGGCTGTTGCCCTGGACCTACGCGACCTTCCTGGTCGGTTGCCTCGCCTTGGCGGGATTTCCGCTGCTGGCCGGGTTTTTCAGCAAGGACAAGATCCTCGAGGCCGTATATGAGCAGGCGGGCCATGGACATGCACCCACGCTGTATCTGGTGCTTCTGTGCGTGGCCGTGTTTACGGCGTTGCTGACTGCGTTTTACACGTTTCGGGCCTTCTTCCTCACGTTTCACGGTGAAGAGCAGATCCCGCCCGAGGCCGGCGAGCATGCCCACGAATCGCCCCGCTCGATGATCGTGCCGCTGGTGATTCTGGCAGTTGGCGCGGTGGCCGCGGGGTGGTTCTTCCCACGCGTGCTGAGTTTTCTGAGGCAGACCCCGTCGCTCGCGTACGGCGGGCTACCGGCCGAGGAACACCTTCCCAACTGGTCGCTGATGGGCGTGAGCATCGCGGTCGTGCTGGTCGGGATCGGATCGGCCTGGTTACTTTACGTGGGCAGGCGAGCGCTGGTCGAGCAGTTGACCCGGGCGCTGGACGCGGTGCGACTCTACCGGCTTTCGCACGGCAAGATCTTCTTCGACGAGATCTACGGTTTCCTGGTGGTTGGGCCGCTGGAGGGGCTCGCTTGGCTGAGCTATTGGGTCGATCGCTATCTGATCGACTCTCTGGTGAACCTCTGCGGCCTGCTGCCGAAGCTGATCGGGGCCGCGCTGCGGCCCCTGCAAAACGGAATGGTCCAGTTCTACGCCCTGGCCATGGTGCTGGGGTTGTTGGTGTTGATCGGCGCGCTGTTGACGTGAGGGAATAGCTGGTGGGAACACTGCTGCTGGTGACCGTGTTTTTGCCCCTTGTCGGTGCGCTGGGGCTGGCGGGAGACCGCGAGTCGGCGCGGCGTTGGGCGCTGGTGACCACGCTGTTGACGCTGGGACTGGCGGCCGTGCCCGTCCTCGCGCCCTTCGTGCTGATCCTGCTGGGCAAGGATCCTGCCGGGACCCAGACGTATATCAATATCGAGTTTGATCGGGCCTGGTTCGGCTCGATCGACGCGCCGATTGACATTCGCTTCAGCCTCGGCCTGGACGGCCTGAGTCTGTGGCTGTTCGAGCTGACCGCCCTGCTGATGGTCACCGCGGTGCTGGTCAGTTGGGAGGCAATCCGGGAACAGGCCACCAGGTATTACCGGCTGCTGTTGATCCTGGAGACCGGCATGTTGGGTGTCTTCGTCGCCCGAGACATCATCCTGTTCTACGTCTTCTTCGAGTTCACGCTGATCCCCTTGTTCTTTCTGATCGGCATTTGGGGAAGCGAACAGCGCCGCTACGCGGCGATGAAGTTCTTCCTTTTCACCTTGGCCGGCAGCGTGCTGACCTTCCTGGGCCTGCTGGCGATCGTGTTGTGGGACTACTACCACTCGCCGGTCGGCAGAATGACGTTCTCGATCCCGGAATTGACCCTCCACTTCAGCGCCCGGCCGATTGCCCCCCAAGTGCAGATCTGGATCTTCCTGGCGTTGTTTGCCGGGTTTGCGATCAAGGTGCCGCTGTTTCCGCTGCACACCTGGCTGCCGCTGGCCCACGTCGAGGCCCCCACGGCCGGCAGCGTGATCCTGGCCGGCGTGCTGCTGAAGATCGGCACCTACGGCTTCGTCCGCTTCAGTCTGCCCATGCTCCCGGAGGCCACCGTCACCCTGATGCCCTACATGCTCTGGCTCTCGGTGGCCGGGATCATCTACGGGGCCCTGGTGGCCCTGGCCCAGAGCGACATCAAGCGGCTGATCGCCTATTCCAGCGTCAGCCACCTGGGCTTCTGCATGTTGGGCATCTTCTCCGCCAACCGGCTGGGGATGCAGGGCGGCGTGCTCCAGATGATCAACCACGGGCTGTCGACCGGCGGGCTGTTCGCGCTGGTCGGGATGCTCTACGAACGCTACCACACTCGGAAGATTGCGGACCTGGGCGGCCTGGCACGCAAAACGCCCGTGTTGGCCTTCTTCATGCTGGTGATGACCCTCTCGAGCATCGGTCTGCCGGGCCTGAATGGGTTTGCCGGAGAGTTCCTGCTCCTGGTGGGCATGTTCCAGCGTGCTTGGGTCGAAGGGGCCGTACACTACTGGGCGATTGCCGTATTGGCCGTCTCCGGCGTGGTGCTGGGGGCCTGGTACATGCTTTACCTGGTCCAGCGGGTCTTCTTCGGCCCGCTTCGCGAACCGAAGCACGACCCGAAAGAGCCCCCGGTCCGCGACCTGAGCTTCCGCGAGGTGATGGCCCTGGCCCCCCTGGTGGTAATGATCGTCTGGATCGGCGTGCAGCCGCGATTCTTCCTCGACCGCATGAGCGGCACGCTGGATGGCGTGACGGCCCGCGTGTCCAAGGTGGAGCAGAAGGAAGGGGAGACTGCAGGACTTGATGTTCGCCGTTTAGCGGCGGGGCCTGCCCCGCGCCCCGGTGGCCCGGCCGGCCTATCGACAACTCCGCCGCTTAGCACCCACCGGCACGGCGCCCTTCTGACGTTTAGCGGCCGCCGGCACGGCGGCCCAATACCCAAGGGAAACTGACGCGTGTCCACCCAGGCAATCTGGCTTCTAAGTGCCGAAATCGTGCTGATCGCCACGGCCGTGTCGATCTACCTGGCCGGTGCGTTTGTCGATGCGCGGAAGTGCTGGAGTTGGATCGCCCTCGGCGGGATCCTCATCGCGGCTGCGGCCTTGTGGAGTTTCGGCAAGGCCGACACAACCGGCGGCCAAGCGCCGCCGGGCAGCGCCGCCGCGGCCGGCGACTCATTACCCTCGGACAACGCGGAAACAGACAACGCGGAGACGGACAGCGCAGAAACGGCTCGCGGCCCGGTAACCACCGACGGGCTGGCCTACTACGGCCGATGGCTGGCGCTGGTACTTGGCGCGCTGCTGGTGCTGCTGGCTTCCCGCCCGTTGGACACTCCCGGCACGCCCGAATACGCCGGCTCGCTGCTGCTGGCGGTTGCCGGGCTGATGCTGGTGTGCGGTGCGGGCGAGCTGGTGCTGATGTTTGTGGGCCTGGAGCTGATCTCGATTCCCACCTACATCCTGCTCTACCTGGGGCGCCGGGATGCGGCCTGCCAGGAATCGGCCGCCAAGTACTTCTTCCTGAGTATCCTGGCCTCGGCGATGCTCCTGTATGGATTCAGCTTCCTCTACGGGACGACCGGCTCGACCCATCTGCCGGCCATCCGTGCCGCACTGGCCCAGCCGGGAGGTGCCGCGGCCGGCTTCGCCATGCTGGGCAAGGTGGCCTTCGTGCTGATCCTTGCCGGGCTGGGGTTCAAGATCGCCGCCGTGCCCTTCCACTTCTACGCGCCCGACGTCTACCAGGGGACCACCTATCCCAACGCCGCGCTGCTCTCGGTGTTGCCCAAGGTGGCAGGCATGGTGGCCCTGGTGCGGATCGCCGTGGTGGCCATGCCCACGCCGCCGGACGTGAAACCCTACGCCTGGCTCGTCGTCCTGGTACTCTCGATGCTGACGATGACCTTCGGCAACGTGATGGCCCTCTGGCAGGAAAACCTCCGGCGGCTGTTGGCCTATTCCGCGGTCGCCCACGCCGGCTACATGCTCATCGCCCTGGCCGTGGCGATGGTCCCCGTTGCTTCACGAGGCAAGTGGGACGGGATCAGTGCGTTGCTGTTCTATCTTTGCGTCTATGCGGTGGCCACGATCGGCACGTTTGCGGCCCTGGAGTTCCTGGGCCGCCGACCCGTCGGTGGGACATCGTCAAGGCCCCACCCAATGGGCGGCCAGATCGAGGCCGTCGAGGAGTTGGCCGGCCTGGGGCGGACCCGGCCGTTTCTGGCCTTGGCCATCGCCGTGTTCATGTTCAGCCTGGCGGGAATTCCGCCGCTGGCCGGGTTCTGGGGAAAACTGGTGGTGTTCGGCAGTGCGCTCAGCGTGGACGCGGGAAACTTGTTGAAGGGAACGCTGTGGCCGTGGTTCGTGGCCCTGGCCGTGGTCGGCGTGCTCAACGCCGCCGTGGCCGCGGCCTATTACCTGCGGATCGTCGCCGTGATGTATTTCCGCACGCCGTTGGGAGTGCCCAGGCCCCGAGGAGGCACCGGCGTGTGGTTGGCCGTGACGGCTTCTGCCCTGTTGATCCTCCTCGTCGGAGTCTATCCCGGCCCGTTGCTCCGACAATCGGACACCGCCAGGCCGGCCACTGTGGCCGGTACGCCGGGTCAACAGCCCAGTGTGGCGGCGGGGGTTGCCGGGGAGGATCCGGGGCTTGGGGTTCAGAGTTCCGGGCTGTGATTCTACGGCTTGATCCGGTCTTTGTGGCAGTTGCCCTGCCACACGCCACGGCGCCCGGCGGCTTATGTTTTTGCTCAGTTCGTGTTATACAAAACAACGACCCGACAGAAAGCTAGAACCTGTGTGCCACGGCCGTGTCGGCCGTGCCCGGTAGCAGCAGAAAACCTGCACGGCCGACACGGCCGTGGCACACGTCAGTGGCCATTTCAGCCCCGTTTCTAGCTTTCTGCCGGCTCGTTGATACAAAATGGCGGTGACACCCTCTTGTCACCCGGCGGCAAAGTAGCCCTCGGAAAATCCCCTAGACTTCCCCTCCTCCCCCACTGGCATGGCCCGACAGCGAATCAGTGCCGGCCAACTGGCCAAGATGCTCAACTCGGCGACCCGGCCGATCTATGTCCTCGACGACGAGCTGACCGTGGTTTTTTGCAACCGGGCCTGTCGCGACTGGCTGGGCCAGCGCGCCGAAGGACTGCTCGGCCACCGCTGCGCCTACCATTCCGACCCCGACCCGAGCGGGGCGGCGGCCGTGGCCACCGGGTTGTGTCCGCCGCCGGCGGCCATGGCAGGCCGGCCAATCACGGCCGCCGTCTCGTGCACCAGGGCCGACGGCGGGGTGCTTTCGCGCCGGGCGAGGTTCGTCCCCCTGGGCACCTGCCCGGAGGACCTCGTCGGCCTGATCGCCATCCTCGACGCGGAGGACCTGCCCCAGCCCGACTCCGCACCCCACCCGCCCCCCTCCCAAGAACCCCGAACGACCGACCTGCACGAGCACGTCCGGCAATTCCGCCAACAAGCGGCCGCTCGCTATCGGGCCGATCGGCTGATCGGCGACAGTCCGGCAATCCGCCGGGTACGGGCCCAGATCGAGCTGGCCGCCGGCAACCGTGCCAGTGTGCTGTTGGTCGGACCGCCCGGCAGCGGCCGCCAGCACGTGGCCGCGGCCATCCATTACCGCGACGATCCCCAGTCGGCCGGCTCGCTGATCCCGCTGGCCTGCGCCGTGTTGGGAGCCGACCTGATCCATTCCACCGTGCTGGCCTTGGCGACCAAGGATCCGCTCGGCGAGCAGGCCGCCCAGAGCACGCTCCTGCTGAGCGACGCCGATCAGCTCCCGCCCGACGTCCAGGCAGAGCTGGCCGCGGTACTGGCCGGCAGATCGTTCAGGCTGAGGCTGATCTCCACTGCCGCAAGGCCGCTGGCGGAGCTGGCCCGGGCAGGGACGTACCACGCGGACCTGGCCGGGCTGCTGAGTACGATCACCATCGAGCTGCCGCCGCTTGCCCAGCGTCGGGAGGACCTGCCGCTGTTGGCCCAACTCTTCCTGGAGGAGGCCAATGCCCGGGGCAGCAAGCAGCTCGGCGGCTTTACGCCCGAGGCCCTGGATCAGTTAGACGCCTACGCCTGGCCGGGCAACCTCGACGAGTTGGCCCGGGTGGTCGCCCAGGCACACCGGCAGGCCGAAGGTCCCCGGGTCGGCCCCCGCGATCTGCCGGAGCGGATCCGCCTGGCGGCCGAGGCGGCGGCCTATCCGCCCCGGATCGAAGAGACGATCGTGTTGGACGAGTTCCTGGGTCGCGTGGAGCGCGAGCTGATCGGCCGCGCGCTGGCCCGGGCCAAGGGAAACAAGGCCAAGGCCGCCCGGCTGTTGGGCATGACCCGGCCCAGACTCTATCGCCGCCTGCTGCAACTGGGATTGGAGGAGGATAGTGGTCTTTAGCGTGGATCATGTACCGTTTAGCGGCGATTGAGAACTCGTGCATCAGCAGACGATTCCGGCATGACGACAGCATCAGATACCGGCTCCGGATCCCTCCTGCTGCCCGACGGCGCCGCCCCGGCCCGGCTGATTGTCTGCGAGCACGCGGGGCGCTGGGCCGTGGCGCTGCGTCGGGAATTGGCCGCCCGCCCATTCGGTGGGGCACGTTCCGTGCCCCACCGATGGGAGTTGCGCGTCTATGAAACCCGCAGCCTGGCGGACTGCTGGGAGATGCTGGCAGAGGCCCCGGCCAGCTTCGTGATCGTGGAGCTTTCCACCGGCGGCGCCGCAGCGCTATTGGGGCAGATGGCCCGGCTGGGGCGCGACTTTCCGCTGGCCCGCGTGGCGGTGGTGGCCGATCGCTCGCTGGCCGGCTACCAATGGCTGATGCGGGAGGCCGGGGCGGTCCACTTTGTCTGTTCACCTCGGCAGGCCGGTCCCCTGGCCCACCTGGCGGCCGGCCACCTGGCCCAAGCCCCGGCACCGCGGCGAAGCCTCACCCAACAGATCTGGGCCGGTTTACCCTGGGGAAAAGAAGGTTAGCTACGCGAGCGCAAGCGGCGGATCTCTACCACCCTCGGCGGCTGGTGTAGGCTTGCAGCGTACTGTAGCTGGCATAGGCCAGGTAGCCAAAGAGAAATGCCAGAAAAAAGTCACGGTTGGCAAGAGCGTATACGGCCAGACCGGCCGCCGTGATAATCGAAAGAATAAGCGATTGGCGAATTCCGTTGCGGGGATTGGCCGTTAGGAAGATCTCCCGGGCGATCTGACCTCCGTCGAGCGGATAGACGGGCAGCAGGTTGAGGATTCCCCAGAACACGCTGCAAATCACGAGGTAGAAAACGAAAAGCCGCAGCAGCAGCGAGTTGACTGGTATCGACGTAATCGCGATCCCGTACGAGCCGCCGAACTCTAGTCCGATCAGACTCTTGGAAAAGACCGCCACCAGACCGACCACCACGGCGGCCAGCACGAACCCGGCCCCGGGCCCGGCTGCGGAGATGAGGATCTGCCGCAGCGGCCCCGATCCTTTGGAGCCATAGTCGCCGGCCGGGTTGTAGGAGGTCAGTCCCCCCAACCCGTAGAGCGTGATCCACGGGCGAAACCCGTAGGCACGCATCACCACCGCATGTCCCAGCTCGTGGACCAGGATGGCCAGAAAAAAGGCGGCGACCCGGACCAGGATCTCGGCCAGCTCGGTCTTGATCGGCCCCAGCAAGACGGCGATCACCCAGAAGAACGGGTGCACCCGCACGGGGATCCCGAAGAACGAGAACTTCAGGTCGATTTGGGTTCGTTGCGGTTCGCCCAGCAGCACCGGTCCGGCTCCTGGTTAGGTTCGCGCTGGCTGATGAATTGTATCACAAAGCCGCCCGAGGGTTAGGGGGCCGTCGGCCAGTTGTGGTTTAGCCCGAACCATGCGCCGTTTAGCGGCCGACGGTACGTCGGCCCCGTCGTGGCCCAACGTTTAGGCCGACGTGCCGTCGGCCGCTAAACGCGCTGCGGCGACGCCTGTTGTGCTTTCGGCTGCGCGGTGGGGATGAAATGCGGGCGGGGGATCGGCACCGGCCGATCGGCCAGGACCTTCAGGATATACTCGGCCGCCTGACCCGACGCCCCCCCGGCGCCCACCTCGGCCTTCAGCCGGGCCAGCTCGGCAACCCTACGCTCACGTTCCGAGTCGTCCGTCAGCCACTCGACCACGTGCGCCGCGATCCGGGTCGACTTGTCTTCGCAGGTCAGGTACTCCGGGAACAGCACCTTTTCGGCACCTTCCTGGGCCGGATCGTACGGCGCGAGGTCTTTCGGAAACAACTCGTCGGCCGACAACAGATTGACCAGCGTAATGTACTTCACCTTGCGGAAGAACCCCTGCACAAAGTACGCCAGCCGGCTGATCCAGTACAGGATCACCGTGGGCGTGGTGTGGTAGAGCAGCTCCAGCGAGACGGAGCCGGAAACCGACATGCAGCAGTCGGCCAGACGGATCAACTCCGGGGTCTTGCCCACGAATACCTCGATCGGCAGGCCCGAGGCGGCCACCTCGCGGCGGGCCAATTCGGCCTGGTGCGGCTTGAAGGCCGCCATGGCAAACCGCACCTGGGGCAGTTGCTCCCGAATCCGCGCGGCCGCCTTGAGAAACCATTTCAGGTTGTTGGTGACCTCCTGGGTCCGCGAGCCGGGCAGGATCACCACCAGCGGGCCCTCCCGCTTGCCGTGCTCTTCGAGAAACCGCCGGTCGTACTCCTGCCGGCGGACCTCGTCGAAAAACGGATGCCCCACGAAGGTCGCGTTGCAGCCCTGCCGGCGGAACCACTCCTGCTCGAACGGCAGGCTGCACAACACGTGGTCCACCAACCGCCGCATCTTCCCCACCCGCCACCTGGCCCAGGCCCAAATCTGCGGCGGGGCGTAGTAGAACACCGGAATCCCGTGGGCCTTGGCCCGCCGGGCGATCCACCAGTTGAAGCCCGGATAGTCGATCAGCACCACCGCATCCGGCCGATGGTGGCGGAAGTAGCGGTCGGCGCGGCTCGCCAGGGCCCAGAACTTGTGCAGGTTCAACAGCGCCCGGGCAAACCACATCACCGCCAGTGCGGTCAGATCGGCGTGCAAGGAGCATCCGGCTCGGGCCATCTGCGGGCCGCCGTAGCCGACCGCCCGCAGATGCCCACTGCGGCTGCGCAACTGCCGGATCAGGTTTGCCCCGTGCAGGTCCCCGCTGGGCTCGCCTGCGGAAAAGAAAATCGTCAGCGGTTTGGGTGAGGGCATTTTGGCTCTTGGCCGATCCGGCCGATACACTGTAGGAGGCCACTCCGGTCGCCGATCTTGGAGGAGGCCAAAGTATCGCAGATCGACGGGACTGCCGGA
The DNA here is from genome assembly GCA_964618095.1 of uncultured Planctomycetaceae bacterium. GTDB lineage: Bacteria > Planctomycetota > Planctomycetia > Pirellulales > Thermoguttaceae > CAZUAM01. The sequence goes on from CAZUAM010000108.1 coordinate 10,719, forward strand.
AGTGCAGTTTCTACATCGTTAACCTCCTGTGGTGTAACAACTTACAATTATCCCGCGGTATGCATTCAGCCAACCCGCCCGACGCGTCCTCGTTCCCACGCTCCGCGTGTGAACGCACCGCTGGAACGCTTTGCGTTGCCGAAGCGGAACGTCCGGTCGGACAACGGGCTCGGTTGCTGCAAGAACGCAAAACGCCCGCGGGGTCCGTTACGACGCAGAGCGTCGTAACGAGGTTGTAGACGGGTTGGGTGAATCCCTACATTCCGCGGGCCTCGCATCGCCATGCTCGAACGCCTTCTGCTGTTGTGGCTGGTTCTGATATCTGTCTTGGCATATGGTTGGACCGCGTGGTTCCCCGATCTGCCGGATCCGTTTGTCCACAGCGAGCCCTACCTGGATTGGCTGATCGCGGCGACGATGTTGGCGATCGGCTCGTTGTTGCCGCGCGACGAGGTCCGTGAGGTCTTCCGAAACTGGCCGAAGGTCTTCGGCGGTACGACAATCCAGTATGTCTCCATGCCGCTGTTGGCCTACGTGGTCGGCCGGTTGTTCGGATTCGAGGGGGCCACCTTGACCGGCGTCATCATGGTCGGTTGCGTGCCGGGGGCCATGGCATCGAACGTGCTCACGCTGGCCGCCAGGGCCAACGTGAGTTACTCGGTGAGCCTGACCACGACGGCCACGTTGCTTTCTCCACTGGCAGTCCCTTTGGCCCTGACGCTGACGCTCGGCCAGTTGCGGCTCTTCCCTCGCGAGAAGGTCATCCAGACCGGCCTGACGCTCCTCGTGACGGTCGTGTTGCCGGTGTTGGTCGGATACGCGATGTCGCGATGCTGGCGTCGGTGGCAATCGGCCTCCCGGCGATTCGGCCCGGCCGTGGCCAATTTGACCATCCTCTGGATCATTGCGGTGGTTGTGGCGCTGAACCGCGATCGCCTGGCACACTTTGAGGTCGCCGTTTTGGCTGCCTTGCTGGTGATCAATTTGGCCGGCTATACGGCCGGATATGCAGGCGGGCGGCTGCCGCGGCTTCCCCGGCCAATGCGACGGGCTTTGACCTTGGAGGTCGGCATGCAAAACGCGGGTCTGGGGACGTTTCTCGTCTTGAAAGTGTTCGACGAGCAACCGGGCGCAGCCATCCCCACGGCGCTGTACACCTTCGGCTGCATGTTCACCGGCACCGTACTGGCCCGGCTCTGGGCGGAGTTCGGCGGCCGGAAAGAGGAGCTCTCATGACGTACTACTGATCCCGCAGCACTACTGCCGGGTCTTGCACCAGGGCGAATAGCGTGGGTAGGTAGCTCGCCAACGCCGAAAGCAGCGGGGCGCCAATCAGCGCGCCCAGCAAGAGGACAAAGTCGACGTTGGATTCGCCTCTAGCCACCCCCAGGGCCCAGACTCCCAGCCACCGGGCCAAGGCCAAGCCCAAGGCCAATCCGGCGACCGCACCGGTCAGTCCCAGCAGGACGGCCTTGCCGAGAAACAGCGTGGCGATGGTACCCGAACCCTTTCCTAATGCCCGCAGGATGCCGATCTCGGTCCGCCGCTCGCGGACGTTGGCCAGGCTCAGCAATCCGACCCAGATCGCGCAGGCCAGCACGACCAGCGGTGTGACGATGTAGGCCAAGCTGGTCATCAGCGATTGGATCTTGTCCCGCCGGTTTTGGGTTTCCTCCAGCGTCCGTTCTCGTTCCTGAAGGGCTTCCTTGTGGGAGGCGATGATCCGGCCGTGCTTCTCTTGGACCATGGCCCGCTGCGTGGCCCGGGCGTCGGCCCTCGAGGTGTCGCGGATGACGTGGACCTGGGGGAGGATGTCGCCGATCTGGCGGCGGATGTCCGGCAGTGCGGACTCCACGCAGCGGCATTCGAGTGCTTTGATCTCGTTGATCAGGCCCGGCTTCTTGAGCAACCCCTGAGCTTCGCTCAAGTGCATGGCGACGGTGATGTCTTCCCGGCTGCCCTTCTCGGGGAGGATCTGGGCGATGGAGAACTCGCGGCCCAGCACTTCGACGGTCTCGCCCGCCTTGCGTCCGTGGCCCAGGGTGTAACCCAGGACGACCGTGCCCGGCGCAATCTCGTAGCCCATGGGCTTCCTCTTCGCCTGCATCTTCTTGGCAAAGGCGGTCTGTGGCTTATGCGACTGAGGGGTTTCGGGCAGGTAGCCGACCAGCCGTACCTTGTTTTCGTCGAAGTCGATCTCCCCGCTCAACGTGGCCACCAGGTGGGTGACCATGGTTAGCCCGGGATCCTCCGCGAGGCGGTCGACGAACTCTTGGGGTATGGTCTCCGAGGGCAGTCCGGTGGAAAGGAACTGGATCGTGTCGGCGTTGCGGTCGAGGATCGCGAGGTTGAACCCCATGTCGCGCATGACGCAGCGGGTCTGGTCGGCCAATTCGGCCAGTTCGGCCTCCCTTTCCACTCCGGCGGCTTTCAGCCGCTCGGACGACTCGGCGACGCGGCCTTGCAGCTCGCTGAGCTCCGTTTCGGTGGCCTGGGAATATCCTTTCACCAGCATGGGCCCGGCCACGAACAAGATGGTGGCAACCATCACGGCGAGCAGGCTCAGGGCGAAGTTCAGTTTGCGATAGCCGATCTCGGCCCACAGCATTTTGAAGGTGTTCATGGCAATTTGTGCTTCGTGCTTGGTCATTCAGCCGGAGGGTGAAATCCCCTCGCACCCTATGTCTCTTCATTATTGCCGTTCTGCGGCCCGGCGGCAAGCCGGTCTACTCCTCGCCGCCGGGCCCGATGGCGGTGATCTCGTCGCTGGGAACGCGGTGGCGGGGCTCGTCGAGACGGAAGGTCAGGCAGCCGCTCAGAGCGATCAGCCCGGCCGCCGAAAGGAACACCGCTGGGTAACCGACCACCTCGACCAAACAACCCACGGCCGGGGAAAGCACAAACGGGGCCGCCAGGCAAAGGTTCACCGTACTCAAATAGCGGGGATGCTCGGCCGGCTCGCAGATCTCCAGGGTGTAGTTGATCAGGATCCGCAGTACCAGCGGCGTGACGCCCAAGGGAATGAAGACCAGCCAGAACAGCTTCCCGCCCGTCTGACTGCCCGTCTGCGAAAGGAAAACGGCAAACAACGGGGCGATGGCCGCGCCGAAGATCAGCGTGCGTAGCGTCAGCCGGTTTCCCCAGGCGTCGGCCAGCGGTCCCACCAAGAGACTGTAACTGCCCACCGCCGCGTTTTGGGTGATTACCCAAACCATCAAGTGTACGCCGGAGAGGTTCAGCTCATCGCGGGCAAGGGCCTGGTAGTGGGGAAAAACGATCAGTCCACTGCCGAAGAGCATGGCCACCAGGACCAGGCGCCGCAAGTTCCTGTCGCGTCGCAGCACGCACGCGGTGTCGGACAGGTTGCCCCGCAGCGCGTGCCAGGCCTCGGAGAGGGTTCCGCCAGCCCGAGTCTTCTGCCGCGGAGTATCATCAGCCGGCTCGAACAACAGCAGGGCCGTCAGCCCGGAGAGAAAAAAACAGACTCCCGTAAAGGCGAAGATGTATCCAAAACCGCTGTCGCGCATCTTCAGCCAGTCCTTCAACAGCCACCAGGCGAAGAGCATCGCCGGAATCGTTCCGAAGGCCGTGGAAACCAGCAGAAGGCGTCCGCGGCGAGTGGGGCGAATCAGCTTCCCCTGGATCGTGCCGAACGAGACTTGATACAGACCGTTGAAGACAAAAAAAATGAAGTACAGTGCCAGAAACAAGGCGGCCACCCACAACTGCTTCTGCCCGGCAATCCCAAACCACACCAGCGACAGCGCGGCAAACGGCAGGCTCATCAGCAGGGTGAAGGTGGCCAAGGCGCGCTTCTTGTACCGCGTGGCCTTGAGCCGTTCCGCACAGAAGACCGGCGGCACGCTCTGCCCGAAGCGGTTCAGCGCCGGCAGGCACCCCCGCAGCGGACCCGCGCCGGGACCGGCCACCAGGTCGATGAAGGCCGGCATGATCACGCTCTCGGTCTTGAAGATCCAACCGACGCGAAGCACGATCTGGTGGGTGGCCAGCAGGATCAGATTGCGCGGCTCGCAGGCCTCGATCCGGG
>CAZUAM010000109.1:0-14740 GCA_964618095.1 uncultured Planctomycetaceae bacterium
ACTGCCCGGGCTGGGCGAGGATCATCTGGGGAGCCGTGGGATGATTGTCCCGGAACCCGTGGCCCCGTCCGGCATGGACGAACACGTCGTGGACGTACCCTTTCGGGTACTGTTGCTGAAGGCGGTCGAGCCGCGTACCGAATTGGACGGTCGCCCTGTTGCGCCCGTAGGCCGAGTCTCGCTCGCCCACCTGCACGAGGAAGGGCAGGTTATGAAGGCTCCTCGGGCTGACGCCGTTGTGATGTCCTGCGGACATGTTGGCGGCGGCGAAGCGGTCGGCCATCCGCGGCGCGACCTGGTAGACGCCGTCTCCTCCCGCCGAGTAGCCCAGCAGGTACACGCGGTTGGGATCCACGTCTTCGAAGAGGATCATGTTCTCGATGAGCCGGTCATACAGCGGGTACGAATGCGGCATGAAATGGAGGTTCCAGGTGTTGCTCACGCCTCGGGGGGCCACGTAGATCCCGTTGGTCACGCTGGAGAGATAGTAGATCTTCATGTGGTCCCAGCCACGGTCGTTGACCTGGGCGGGTGCACCGCCGCCACCGTGGAGGGCGATGTAGAGGGGATGGCCCGTCTCCGGCCTGGCCCCGATCTTGCGGTAGTCGTACCGCATCGCCGAGGACGAGAACGTGAGTCGCCTGGTCTTGTGCTCCTGCAAACGCTCCGGGGCACGCGTCTGCTCTTCCTTGTATTTCTTCCAGAGGAGACTCTCCACGGCCGGGACGTCTTTGGGCTTCAACAAAACGTCCGCTTCTCCGGGCTGGAGCATGTCCTCAAAAGACATGTTGCGGATACGCTCGGCGACAGCCGAGGGGGGCGCCTCTGTCCGCTTCTCGTTGCCTTGCAGCTCAGCAGCGGCAAGGGGGGCCCAGGGAATCAGAATGCCCAGGGCGACGGCCGCAAGCGTAACGGTTCTGTGCGGCGTTCCAGCACCCGACTCCGAGCGTGTCGCGTCGCAGCCGGTAGTACGGAGTGCTCCAAAGGGCAACTGTCCGCCGTGTTTAGGGCATGAGAAGCCGCCGCACCCTTTGCAGGCCCCAACTGCTTCCTCTTGCGAGATTCTGCAACGCATTTCATTGCCCTATATGCCTATATGATTGAAAGCCGCTGGCGTCCAGCAGCCCGCGGAGCCCCGGGCGGTCGTATTGGGTGAGGATCTCTCGGCGATAATGTGTGGAGGACAGCAGCGGAGGACCGCGCCGTCGGCGGGCCTACGGCATCTTGCGGATGCGAACTTCGACGCCCTTGACGTCCTTCAACAGCTTCACCAGCTCCGAGGTATCGGTCTTGCCGAAGTGATAGGGATAGAGGATCTTCGGCTTCAGCACACCAACGGCATCGGCGACCATCTTGGGCGACATGGTGTAGGGCAGGTTCATCGGCAGGAAGGCGCAGTCGACTCCGGCCAGGCGGGCCATCTCCGGGATGTTCTCGGTATCTCCGGCCACGTAGACCCGCTTGTCGCCGAAGGTGATCACGTAGCCGTTCCCCACGCCCTTGGGATGAAAGGGCTGTCCCGGCTTGCGCATGTGCACGATATTGTAGGCGGGCACGGCCTGGATCTTCAACCCCTTGACTGTCTTCACGTCACCGTTTTTCATCACCATACCCCGCTTGATCTGCTTGGCACTGGCGGCATTCAACACCAGCGCGGTGTCTTTGCCGGTGATCTTGGCGATGGCCTGCTTGTCGAAATGGTCGCCGTGCTCATGGGTCACCAGGATCACGTCCGCTTTGGGCATTCTCGAGTAATCCGCATAACGGCCCACCGGATCGACGTGGATCACCAGCTCGCCGAACCGAAATATCAAGGTGGCGTGGGCGATGAACGTGATTTTCAGATCTCCCTTGGCGGTCTTGATGGTATCCGTCTCGAACTTGGCAGGAGGAGACGGAGCCGCGACCACCGGCAGCAGAGATGCGCTGAGCACCAGACTAAGAACGCTCATATGGGGTCTCCTTATAACGTGGTTGAAGAAAGCAGGTCGCGGTCGAGGCGTTCCAGCCAATGGCTGCACGATCCACCCCAGCGGGCCACCAAAATTGTACTTGGCACGGAAAACGCGTGTCAATGGCCCGCCTCCAACCCCGCCGTGCCGGGCGGGGCTGCTTTCTTCGAGTCACGCGGGTGGCGTTGTTCCGGGAGATGCCTTAAGATGGTGCCTGTGCGGTCGGGATTATCTACCAAGAAGGGTCCCGAGCGTGACGAGTCTTTGGACGAAGCGGCCCCGGAGAAAGGGAGGTACCTGCCATGAGGACGTGGACCAGTCTATGCGGCCTTGCCCTGACGCTCGTCGTGCTCCCGTGCAGGTGCCCCGCTGAGGAGGAACTGCCGCCAATCAACACGGTCGAGATCAGCGCCGAGCGGGCCTTCTGCGTCAACGGCAAGCCGTTCTTCCCCCTGATGGCCTGGCTCCAGGATGCCGAGAACTTCCCGGCGCTTCGGGCCTGCGGTCTGAACACCACGGCCGGATACTGGCGCAAGTCGAGCGGGACCAAGGACGTGGCGGATTATCTCGGGCTGGTTGAGAAGGCGGGCCTTTACGGCGTGATGCCGTTCCATGAAGGCCTGAAACAGCACCCCAACCTGCTGGGTTATATCCACGGCGACGAGCCCGACCTGCCGCACCAGGTCAGCGATGCCCAGGTGCTGCCCGCCGCGGACCTGAAGGTCAACACCAGCACGCCGCTTTGGAAGCTCGTCGACGGCGTCTGGCACAGTTGGTCGGTGCTGGATCCGCTTCGGGGCGCCTCGGTCACCGTCCGCCTGAAACGTCCCGTCACCGTGCAATCCCTCGCCCTCTGGCTTACCATCTCCAAGGGCCTGGCCGTGGCCAAGGAAGTCTCGTTCGAAGGCGACGGCAAGCCGATCCTCAAAACGACCCTGGAAGCGAAGAAAGGGCAGCAAAAGCTCCCCCTCTCAGAACCCGCCACGTTCAGGGAGCTGAAGCTGACCGTGCACTCGACCTTTCCCGGCGAACAGGTTTGGGGATCGATCGGTGAGATCGAGGGTTTTGGCACGACGGGCGAGAACGTGCTGCTCTCGCCCCCTCGCTACGAGCCGCGTGCCCGGCCCGGGAAGACGCTGGAAGAATACCAGGCGATCAAGGCCGCCGATCCCTCGCGCCCGGTGTTCATGACACTGACCGGCTATTTCCATCCACATTTCAAGAAATGGACAGACCGGCAGCGCAGCAGCCTGTACCCCGCGTACGTTCAGGCCACCGACGTGGTCGGCTACGACGTCTATCCGATCTACGGCTGGAACAAGCCGGAGTGGATCCACCTGGTCCACGAAGCGACGGAGCAGTTGGTGGAGATGGCGGGTCGCAGACCCGTGTATGCATGGATCGAAACCAGCCGAGGAGGCCAGTGGACCGGACCGCTTGAGCGGCAGAAGGAGGTCACCCCGGCGCACATCCGGGCCGAGGTGTGGATGGCCATCTGCCGCGGGGCAACCGCCATCGGCTACTTCACCCACGTCTGGAAGCCCTCGTACAAGCAGTTCGGCGTACCCGAAGAGAACCGCAAGGCGCTGGGCGAGATCAACGGCCAGATCACCCGCCTTGCACCGGCCATTCTCGGCAAGCAGCCCGAACGTACCGTTTCAATCCAAGCCGAGGGCCAAGCCGAGGGCCAAGCCGAGGGCCAAGCCGAGGGCCAAGCCGAAGGCCAAGCCAAAGGCAACGTCAAGATCGACGCCGTGGCGAGAAAACACGGCGGCCGATTGTACATCTTCGCCGTCAACTACGACCAGCGGCTGGTGAAGTCAAACGCCAAGATCACGGTCGCAGGCCTGCCGTCCGGGGCGGAAGTGGATGTGATCGACGAACCCCGTACGATCCGATCCAATACGGGATGGTTCACCGATTCGTTCGAGCCGCTGGCGGTGCACATCTACCGGATCGATCAGCAAGAGTAGGACCCACTCCACTCGGCCGATCGTGCCGCAGGCTGGCACTACAGCGCCATGTTGCGCGAGACCTACATTCAGCCGCCGGGTTTGCCCGCCGCGATATTACGGCGCCGCTTGCGCATTGCGCGGCGGATAGCCCCCCGACTCGCCGATCTTGTTGGATTGCTCAGCGCAGACGAGCGGCCGGGAGGCTAATTGGCTTTGGGCTTGGTTCTTGGGGGCCGAGCGCCGCGGGCGTGAGCCAGGGTCTCAATGGCCAGGTCCGTGTTGCCGGCCTGGCGGTGGAAGCTGCTCAGCGCCAGCCAGATCGACTTGTTGTCGGGGGCGGGCAACATCCTGGCCGCGGCTTCAAACGAGCGGGCGGCGTCGTCAAAACGATGTTCGCGCCGAGCCGCCTCGCCGCGGAGCATCTCGGCGACCGCCGTAAACGGCCCCGGTTCGTCGAGGCCTTCCAGACAAGCCAGGGCCTGCTGCGTCATGCCCAGTTCGAGGTAACCGATCGCCTCCGAGAGGCGCTTCACCGTGCGGACGACTTCTATTTTGCCTAGTTGCATTGCCCCCACCTTTTTTACAAATGGAGTTTGCTGTCCGCCCCCGTAAAGTGATTCGCTCGCGGGGCGTCGATAATACGGGTGTGCAAAAGTCGTGCCAAGCAGTTTGAGTATCGCGTGTGTTGCAGCAAGTGATTGGCTGCAAACGACTTGCGGCCAGGCTACCAGAATCGGCCTCTGGGCCGAAGTGCCCATTCTGGCAGACATCTGTCAATTGTAGCAGTCAATAGTGCCATAAATGGCGGCTCTACCAATGGGCCAAATGCGGCTACCACTCTCCACCGCCCGAAAAGCTCTCCGGTCTACCGAGTCTTGTACCCAGGCAACGCCAAGATCCGCTTACGAATTACCGCACGCTGGCAGTGGAAGCGGTCGTCCTGGGCCGAGCGGTACTTTTGGAGAAAATCGCTCCAGGGAATGCCTTCCTCGAGCTCGCTCCCCTCCGGCAGGTAAGCCTCGACCGCAAAGGAGCCGGCCAGCCTGGAGAGCGGGATCGTCGCGTCGCGGACATGGGTGGCAAACGTGACGCCTGCCACGTCGGCAGACAGGTCGACGAAGCTGAACCCGGAGCCGCGGCGCGAATCGTTCAATTCCTTGGTGATCCCGATCGTTTCTGCACCGTGCGGACCCACCAAAGCGGTCAATGCGCAGGAGACGAGAAAGTGCTGGGCCAGGTCCCGGCGGCCCCGCATGGTAGGTGTGCCGAGCACCATCAGCCGCTCGCGCAGCTCGCGGTTCGACTCTACCTGGCGGCAGAGATCACTCACGATCGGGCTGCGGCAGAGCACGCGCGATCTGTCCAGCGCGATCCCCAGTCCCAACAGGAATGCCTTGGCGGCCCGGTCCGGCGGCAGTTCGCTGGCCGCGGCCGCCGCCCGACGAACGTAAAGCTCGGTCAGGCGATCTCCGCTCAGCGGGGAACGGGTGCGGGCCGAGTCGGGGGAGCGGTTTTTTCGGGCCGCTGCGGTGATCGCGCGGACTACAACCCGTGTGGCCTCGGCCAGCGACGCCGGATGACGAGTCGGCTGCGGTTGGGCAGATGGCGGGCGGTCCAGCATCGCGCTGAGGTGCTTTGCGGCCGGATCTTTGGGCATAATCTGCGAAAGCCCCGTGTACACGTTGCGCAGCTCGGCCTTGGTGCTTGGGCGAAGATCTGCCAAGCTGCGTAGCTGCCGGGTGCGAAGCTCCTCGCAGACCAGGTTCATAATCAGGGTATTCGGGGGATCGAAGCCGATGCGAAAACCGCGGGCGTTTGAGCGGTGGTCGCCGACTTTCGGCCGCATGGCCGAGTTGGCCTCCGGGCTGTGGGTGGCGCCCAGGAAATGGCCCAACTCGTGTAACAAGACCTCCAATCGCTCCATACTGGAGATCCGCCGGGCAGACTCGCGGATCAGCACGTGGGAGTGGAGGGCTCCCCGGGTTCCGCCCAGGTGGGCCTGCCCCCGGGGGAGCCTATATTGGCTGGTAAAACCGATGGCCACGCGTGCCGGCGCCGGGGTAACCTTCAGCTCGAACTCGCGCAGCGACTTTTCAAAGTCGCCGATGTGGTTGTCCGATACCCAAGTGCCCACCGCCACCACCTCGAACCGGATGCGGCAGTGGCGCTGGAAGATGTCGGAGGCATCGGCCAGCCGCTTTCTGAGCCGCTTCTCCCAGATCCGCTGCACCGCCGGCTCGTCGTCGTCGACAAGGATCATCACGGGGATGGTGCCCACGGACTCGAGCCGTACACCGCCGGTCGCCACCGCCGGGGTTTTGCCGTCGGAAGACGAAGAAAAGGCGACCTTGACAAAGTCGAGCTTGCGGTTACGGGCAAGGAAGTAATAGATCGAATTCGGATCCATCAGGTGCCGACGGGGAGTCTGCTCGGAATCGAACGCCATCACCGTTTGGCCCGAGACCGGGATCGGGGCCAGGTCGCCGGGATCCAGGCTGTACTGCTGCGACTTGCCGTCGGCCCGAACGACGCTGAACTCGACCTCGGCGGTGGTGCGGTTGGAGATTACCACCACGCCCGCCCCGGCCGGCGCCGCGCGGCCCCATGCGGCCGCCAGGACGACCGCGGCAGCCGGCAGCAGACGGGATTTCAACAGGAGGGTCATGGCAGATCGGGACCGGAAGGGCGACCGGAATGGCGAAAAGAGCCGTGCAACAGCAATTATACCAAGTCCAGCAGTGGGAGTCTTCCGGCAGTGCACGCACTCGTGCGTGGGCACCCGGTGACACCGGGTAACACGTATGCAGGGCTCAGAACCCCAACCCCGGGCCGTCGAGCACGGCCGTACCCAACGTCCCGTCGCTGATCTGGAACATCGTGGGAAACCGCTCGATCCAGTCCCGGTTGGCGGCCGGGCAGTATTGCCGGGCGTTGCCCTCGATGGCGGCCACGGTGGGGATCCGGGCCGAGAGGCTGGCCGAGTGCAAGAACGAGGCCCCCGGACAGGTCAGGTCCTGGACACACAGGAACATCCCGTATTTCTGCGCCGCGGCGCCCATCAGCAGGGCCTCGCTGTGTCCCTTGCAAGCCTTCAAGGCCACACCCGAGTAGCCCAGCTCGCGGCTTAGCAGCAGGCTTTCGAGGTCGACCAGCGACTCGTCGATGACCACCGGCTTGATCTGGGCCGCCCGGTGCATACGGTTTTCCGGGTTGGCCCGAAGATCGCGGTGCGTGGGTTGCTCGATGTACTGGAGGCGGCGAAGGGCTTCGGGCGAGCGCCGGCCGACTTGGTCGAGGAAATCGAGCACGTAATCGACGTTGGCACATCGCTCGTTGAAATCGGCCGAGTAGCACCAGGACGTGCAGCCCCGCTGCTGCTGCGCCTCGGCCGCCACCCGCTCGATCGACACCACCCGATCCACGTCCCACGCCAGGTCGTCGCCACCCAGCTTGATCTTCAAGTGCGTCAGCCCGTCGGCGTTGATCCACTCGGGCAAGGTCTCGGGCAGGCCGTCGTCAACGCGGGCGTGCAGGTCGGCGTCGGTCAACGGGTCGAGCGCGCCGATCAGGTGGTACAGGGGCATCGATGCCTTGGGCTCGCGCAGCGTATAGCGGTCGAGATACTCACCGGCAAACTCGTCAGTCAGATAGGCCGACAGATCCCGGCCCACGAACTCCGCGGAAAGCAGGTTGTACGAGTTTTGGCCCAGCGCCTTGCCGTAAGCGTCGTGGATGGCGGCTTCGGTGGGGCTGGCCGCCACCAGTTGGGCCAAACGGGGCATCGGCTCCGCAAGCCCCGCTGCGCCGCTGATCTGGCCGGCGGCGGCTTGGTAGGCCGCGGCCAGGTCATGGGTGATTTCCAGCGGGTGGCCGCTTCCCTGGTACAGGTTGGCATTGCGGGCAACGCGCCGGCCCAACTGAATCATCGCCGCCAGCGCCGCATCGCCGGGAACTTGCCGGCTGGGCCATGCCCAGACGTTGCCCATGGGCATCGATCCCAAACCCACTCCACGGCGCCCGTCGCCAGTCTCGACCTCGACCCTCACGTGGAGCAGCACCACGTCGGTGACTACGCGGCCGCCGAACTTCATCGGCGTCCGATAGGCAAACCTCTCGGTCTCAGCGGCGACTTCCCGAAGGCGGATATCGGTGCTTTTCGACACGGGCCCCTCCCTGAGAGCGCTGGTGATGGCGCAACTTGCTCAGCATTTAAGGCTTCAGTACAGGCGAGAGGACAAGATAACCGGTCTCGGCGTTTCTGGCCACCTCAAAGAAACCGCGCACATTGAGATTGTAGTGTTTAACGAAATCCTCCGCGGCGATGACTACGTACTTGTCCGTCACAATCGCGGGACGAGCGCCGTCGAGATCTCGTCCTTCCTCGCCCCGTTTGAATAGCCTCACGCCGATGCGTTTGCCCTTGGGGGCGTATGCCAGGACGGCCAGGACTTCTTTCGCCGATTGCCTTTCCGAGAAATACCCCACGGGCATGGTAAGGTTACCGTTCTCGCTGAAGAAAGCCGGTGGCGTAAAAACGTGGAATTCCTCCTGCGGCTGCTGGGCGTAACTGCGGCCGAAGAACCTCAGAAGGTCCACGGCGGTCAGCAGGCCGACCAAACGCCGGCCCTCTTCGACCACGGGAAGGCAGCCGATTCTATTTTTCGCCAAGATGTCGGCTGCCGTGCGGAGCGAGGTGTCCGCACGGACGGTGATCGGCGGATGGGCCATGATCTCCCGGACCTCGCAGCGAGGAGGAGGCGTTTCAGCGCGGGTCTCGACGGAGACTCCGCTCAGCCAGGGTGAGAAGTGTTTCAACACTTGCCTCTCGGACAGCACGCCCACGACCTCGCCATCGCTTTCGGTTACCGCCAGGTGCCGGATCCTGCATTGCACCAAGATTTGGGCGGCGCGAACCGTGGGCGCTTGCGGCAATACCGTGCGCACGTTTTCGATCATGATCTTTCGGACAGTCGAACCGACGACGGCCATCGCGCAAACCGTTCTTGCTCGAAGTCTGGTGGAAATCCACTGGCGGCTTCCAGTCAACTATAGCATTTGCTCAGGGGCCACGCGCCTTTGCAGGTGTCAGCGGGCAACTCGAATGCCGGCCGGCAACGTTTGTGCTGAAAAACGGTGACGAGCGGCATGGACGGTTGGCATCCCGCCGGAAACCACCGCGCAACCCCAAGGGGCACCGGTGAACACCGGCCCGCCGCACCGGTGTGCCGGTCGCCCGCGCCGGCCGTCGGCTCAGACCAGCTCCTTGCGGACCGCCCAGACGGCGGCCTGGGTGCGGTCCGTCACCCCGATCTTCCGCAGGATGTGCTGCACGTGCTCCTTGACCGTCTCGTAGCTGATGTGCAGCGCCTGGGCAATCTCCTTGTTCGTCAGCCCGTAGGCCAACTGGCGGAGCACCTCGCTTTCCCGCTGGGTCAGGGGAACCTCGACGTCGCTGGTCAGCCGTGGGGTGGCCAGGGCCCCGGTCACCCGACGCAATTCGTCGCGCGTCCAGGCACTTTCGCCCGCTGCGACGGTGCGAATCGCGCTGAGCAGTTCCTCGCGGGTGCAGCCTTTCAGCAAGTATCCGCTGGCACGATAGGCGACCGCTCGGGCGATGTAGGTGGGATTGTCAAAGGCGGACAACATCAGGATCGGCATGTCCGGCTTGTCCAGCTTGATGCGTCCCAGCGCATCCAACCCGTCGCCGTCGGGCATGCGGACGTCCAGTAAGACGACGTCCGGGTCGTTCTCCAGCGCGTACTTGACCGCCTCGGCTCCGCTGGCTACTTCGGCAACCACTTTCAGCTCGGTGCCGGCCAAGAGACTCTTCAGCCCGCTGCGCGCGACTTCGTGGTCGTCGGCAACCAGCAACTTGATTTTGTTACTCATCCGATACTCCAACTGTTTGCGCTTGCTACTTCTTCAAGGGCGGGGGCAACAGGCAAATCGACGAAGATTCGGGTTCCTTTGCCTGGTGCACTGTTTATCACTGCCCGGCCGCGCAACAACCGGGCTCGCTCGCGTATGCCCTGTAAACCAAAACGATCCTTTGTAACACCGGCTGGGTCGAACCCGATTCCCCAGTCCTCGATTTCTATCTGGATCCGGTCGCCGACTTGGGTTAGCCGGATTTCCGACCGGTCCGACTGACTGTGACGCTTAACGTTGGTGACCGCTTCCTGGACGATCCGATAGATCGTCGCCTCCAATAGGGACTCCAGTCGGTCGAACTGCACCCGGGGCGTAAACTTAACGGAGGGCCTCTCCCCCTGGCTGCTCTCTATCAGGTACTCGATGGCGGGAACCACCCCAAGCTCGTCAAGGATCGGTGGCCGTAACCCGCTGATTAGTTCCCGGGCCTGCGAAACCGACTTCCGCACCAAGCCTGCCGCCAGTTGGACCTGGTCGCGGGCGAAGCCGGGTGGCAGTTGGCTCTGCAAGAGGGTCTCGAGTTGCATTTGGGCAGCCGTGGCGTCCTGGACCAGGCCGTCGTGGATCTCGTAGGCGATCAGCCGGCGGTCACGCTCGTGCGAGTGGAGCATCTGTTCCATCAGGCGTCGGCCTGCTTCCAGCTTCTCCTCGGCCTGCTCGCGCTGCGTTACGTCCAGTGCCATTCCGGCCATCCCAACCACCTCGCCCTCTTGGTTGCGAAGCGGAGCGTGCCAGGCTTCCAGGGCCAGCCCACTGATTTCCAAGTGGACGAGGCCCGGTTCTCCGCTCAGAGCCTGGAACAGTTCTTGTTCCATTTCAGGAACGTCACCGTATACGTCGAGGACAGCTTGCCCGACAAGTTCGCCAGGCTTCTGCCCCAGACGTTCCAGCCCCTTGCCTTCGCTGAGCGTGATAATCCCACTGCGGTCAACGGCGAAGACGATGATCGGGACATTGGCAATGATCGTGCGCAGCAACTCTGCCTCCTCCGGCAGTGCAACCCGCGGACGATTGTCGCCATGCGGTGCTTGCAGTTCTGCCAGCCGTCGGCGGAGTTGCTGCAATTCCGCCAGCAGTTCATCTTGAGTCTTGGCCGAATCTTCCACGGTCATTCGCCTGGGCTAGGCCGCCTTGGCAACACAATCCGATGCGAGTTCTGCTTAGCTCCGACCGATTTGCACGCCCTGTGCGGGGCCTTGGTTTATGGCCCGCCGCGCGAAACCTGCTGGGGGCTATGAACATTCCCCGCCGGTTGCCCCCCTAGGTAACCAACACCATCCACTCCCTCTAATTATAGCAGAGTTTCCGTCGGGGGGGAGCCCAGTAATAGGAATTCGGGGGCGCAATTCGGCGATTTTCTTGCCGTCTGAAGGAAAATCTAAACATTTTATGCCGCTTGAGTCACCTCTTCCGAGGTATTTTCGTCCTAGTTCTGCGCGAACGGCCTCGTCCGGGATGCCCCGTCCCTTCAGGTTGCCGTGCCCGACCACCGCTCAAAGAGGTCGTTTTGCCACCGATGCAGCGGTCGACATCGTGTGATTGGTGGCAATCTGATCGGCCCAGCCGCCGTGGAGTGAAGGCGGATGTTCTCGATCTGTCCGGACCGGCCTCCAATCGTAAGCCGTAATCGTACCCGACCGGTGCCCGGTGTAAATACCCCACGTCTGGAACGCCGCGAAATCATCGCCACGATTTCTTCGAAACCCAGCTAACAAGCCGCAGAGCACCTTCCAGGTTGACCTGCCGGCGGGTCCAATGGGGGGCCCAATGATCCGCCGGCCGGAGCCGAACCGCCGGCGGCGGCTCTGCAACCCGCGGAACTCTTGCCATAACTAACCTGATTCCAACAAGTTAGGTCGTGAGACACGCCATAGCCACCCGAGTCAGCATCCCGCGTTCCCCGGTTGCGGAGGCCGTTCGTCCCGGTGAGAGTGCTCGGGAGAAAGAGCTCGGGAGAAAAAGAGAGAAAGAGAGACTGTGCAATCGTGGATAATAAGGCGTGGCCGCTCACGGATGTCGCCGGATTCCAGAAACCAGCGGAATCCAAGGAGCTCTCGGGAAAGTTTTGTCGATAAGTGCGAATGGAGGGATTGATCCGAAAAATCCTTCCCCACGCCCTCCCAATGTGGTAGAATTGACCACTACCGGAAGGAAAATCGGCCGACTTTCCGTAGAGAAACCGTCGGCGCTCGGTAGCGCAGCGGGGAAAGGGGCGTCAGTGAAGCTTGTCGTCCCGGCTGGGCGTGGGCCACCGATGGCGTGAGGTCAGCAACAGCTTTCCAGCCCAAAGAGGGGAGCGACCAATGAACCGGCTACAAATACCCCTGGCGTTTCTGATCGCCTGTATCCTCCTTCTCTCCGCTGAGCCAGCCGACGCGCAGCGTCCGCGGAATATCCCGAGGAGGCCGACGTTCAGCCCGTATTTCGATCTCTACCGACGTGATCCGGGTCCACTCGGCCCCTACCATTCGGATTTTCGCCCTCGCCAGGAGTTTCGGCGTGCGGTCCAGCAGCAAAATGCCGGTCTGCAACGGCAAAGGGCCAACGTCCGCTCTCTCGACCGGCGGATGACTCTGTTCGAGAGACCACCAGACTCGGTCCGTCCTACCGGTACCCACAGCGTGTTCATGAACTACTCGCATTACTATAATCTGCGAGGTCTCTCCGGTTCGTCCGGTGGCCGTCGTTCGTGGTCACCGCAATCCGCGCAATCGCGTAGCTACTCGGGGTACGGCTCGTACGGGAATTTCTGATTGCGACTCCGGCCAACGCTCTGATCGGCCGTGCAGGGCCGATCGATAGTCTGCCAACCTCCCGCGGGCGTCGACTCCTCATACTGGATTCTCCCGTTGGGCAATACGGGAAGCCCAGTCGCTGGATAGATGGTGGCTGCTGAAGATTGCAGGGGGACATGGTGGCCAGGGCGGCTCGTCATCGGCCAGGGGAGGATCGGGGGACCCCGACCGCTGGCAGATCGGTGTCCTCCTCGAACACGTCACATCGCCACCCGGTACGGCTGCATCCGCGGACGTTACGGGTTGCAGCGAGTCTGACGGTTGCGAAAGAAAGGGCAACTCTTTCGGTCAAAAAGATGGTTCCGATTGGGAGGTTTTGCCGATTACGGGGACTGTTGTCCTGACGGACAGTGCGCGTGCCCTATTTGCGCAAAAAGAGAAGGTGGGGCAGACTGGGAAACCCAGGCAATTGATTCATGGCACGGATGCGGCGGACAACTGAGATCTTGGCCCTGGCGTTGTCGCTTGGTATGGCGCTGAGCGGCACCGGTTGCCACGTGATCTCGCCGTACCAGCAGGGCGCTGCCCTGCCTTCGACGCAGGAGATCACGGGCGATATACCGCGAGAGCTATACAAAGGGATCTTGCCGACGTACACGGTCGAGCCGCCCGACATCCTCATGATCGACGCCATCCACGTGGTGCCGCGGCCTCCCTATCACCTCAGGACGCTCGATGTGCTCGGCATCCAAGTGCCCGGCGCGCTCTCCGAGGCCCCGATCGAGGGTGCTTACCCGGTCGAGCTGGGCGGGATGGTCAACCTTGGAGTGCCCTACGGATCGGTCAAGGTTGCCGGCCTGACCGTGGAGCAGGCCGAGGACGCCATCGAGGAGCACCTCCGCAAGTATGGGCTGAAAAAACCTGCCGTCTCGGCCACTCTGGTGGACATTGCCGCCAAGCAGCAGATCGTGGGCGAGCATCTGGTCGGACCGGATGGAACCGTGACCTTGGGCAGCTATGGCAGTGTGCCCGTCGTGGGACTGACCATCGCCCAAGCCAGACAGGTTATTGAAGACTACCTGTCTCAGTTCCTTGAGGACCCGGAGGTCTCGGTCGACGTGTTTGCCTACAACAGCAAGGTGTACTACGTGGTCACTCAAGGCGCCGGGCTGGGGGATGGGGTCTTTCGATTTCCGGTGACCGGGAACGAGACGGTGCTGGACGCCATTTCGCAGATCAACGGTCTCGAGCAGGTGTCGTCCAAGAGAATCTGGATCGCGCGCCCCGGTCGCAGCAGCCGGGGTTGTGATCAGATCTTGCCGGTCGATTGGAACGCCATTACGCAATGCGGAGGGGTTGATACGAATTACCAAATTCTACCGGGAGATCGCGTCTTCATCGCGGAAGACAAGCTAATTGCCCTCGATACGAACCTTGCCAAGCTCACCGCCCCGTTAGAACGGATCATGGGCTTCACGCTCTTGGGAACCGGCACGGCCACCAGGCTCTCTGGACCGGTCTTGCAGGGTGGGGGAAACAGGCGAGGGAACTTCTAGGAAACGTCATCTGAAAGCCCGCCGGGAAACTGCCCATGAACTGCCCGAGACGTCTTGGCCGAATAATCCGCGTCTGCCTTACGTTACTGTTGGCGGTCGGCTTCTCGGGCTGCGCAGTACACAGCTTCCAGACGGTCACGTCACCCGTTGCGGCTGAACAGCGATGTCCCACCTGCCGTCTCACGGCCGCCCAGCGTTGCCGATGCCCCACCGATCCCGAGTACCACTCCACGGTGTGGTTTCCTTTGGCGCCGGAGTTCCTTGGCGATATCGATCCGGCCGAAGAAGCACTCATTCCCCCACCCGATATCAGCCGGGAAATCGATCCGCCGCCACCATCAACGCCGCCCAAGATGGATTTGGCGAAACGTCCGGAGGCCCCCGGCGGTGAAAACGCCCTGCCTGAAACAAGCGATCGGCAGGACGTAATCCTGGCCATCCCAGAGCCGTCGTGGCAGGACTTGTCCTCTCCCGCCGACGGGCAGTCCGAGGAAGCCGGTACCTCCGTCGCGTCCGAGACCGGCGGGTAAACGTGGTTGGGCCATTCTTCGGCAACGCCCTAGCCCGGATTATTCAAGAATTCGGGAATTCTTGAGCCTCCAAGGGTATCT
>CAZUAM010000110.1:0-14600 GCA_964618095.1 uncultured Planctomycetaceae bacterium
TTTGGGATTTGGGATTTGGGATTTGGGATTGGGGATTGGGGATTGGGGATTGGGGATTGGGGATTTAGGGGTTTGGGGATTTAGGGGTTGGGATTGCGGTCAGGGGTTTAGCGGTGGGGCTTGGCCCGCGTTGTGCCCGGGTACGTTAAAGGTGTTCTGTTGGCTTAACCATGGTCAGTTTGCCTGTTTACGATCGGACCGGAGCGGAGGTCGGCAGCTATGAGGTCGACCCGGCCGAACTGGCTCCGCGGATCAGCAAGCAGTTGCTGCACGAGGCGGTGGTGATGTACCAGGCCAACCGGCGCCAGGGCTCGGCGAAGACGAAGAGCCGTGCGGAGATTGTGGGGACAACCAAGAAGATGTACCGGCAGAAGGGGACCGGCAACGCCCGGGCGGGCTCGCGGAAGAGCGGGATTCGACGCTCGGGCGGACACATTTTCGCCAAGCGCCCCCGCGACTGGTCCTACCGGCTGCCGAAGAAGGCCGTTCGCCTGGCCACCCGAATGGCCGTCGCCTCGCGAATTGCCGACCAGGAGGTCACCCTGATCGACGATCTGGCGTTTGAGGAGCCCAAGACGCGGGAAATGGTTTCGATCCTGAAGGCCCTGAAGATCGAGGGGATCAGCCTGTTGGTGGCGGTGGCCGGGTACGACGTGAACGTGTACAAGAGCATCCGCAACCTGGCCGGGGTGTGGGTGATGCCGGTGGGGGAGTTAAACGCGCTGGAGGTGCTGCGACCGCGGCGGCTGTTGATGACGACTTCGGCGTTGGACGCCTTGCGCGAGAAGGCGGCGGCCGCCAGAAACACCCGCCCTGAACAAGGACAGTAAAGGCCCATGGCCCGAGACGTCACCAAGACGGACCTGGAGTTGGACCCGCACCAGATCGTGCTGCGGCCGCTGGTGACCGAGAAGGGCATGCACAAGGCGGGCCGTTACAACGCCTATGCGTTTGAGGTGAACCGGCTTGCGGGCAAGGAGGAGATCCGCAAGGCGGTGGAGGAATTGTTCGACGTGAAGGTGATGCGGGTGAACACGCAAAACCGCAAAGGAAAGCCCCGGCGGACCCGTTTCCGCTGGGGGCGCACCAAGGCCTGGAAGAAGGCCATCGTGACCTTGGACCCCGAAGACAAGATTGATTTCTTTTAACAAGCCATCAGCCTTCAGCTATCAGCTATCAGCTTGAGGTTGAGGAGTTGAGAGTTGAGAGTTGAGAGTTGAGAGTTGAGAGTTGAGAGTTGGCCATGGGCATTCGTCGATACAAGCCGATCACACCGGGTCGTCGCGGGGCCACCGTGAGCGACTTCGCCGAGCTTACGCCGGGGGCGAAGCCGGCGAAGGAGTTGCTACGGGCCAAGCGTCGCAGCGGGGGGCGGAACAACCAGGGAAAGATCACCGCCCGACACCGCGGCGGCGGACACAAACGGAAGTACCGCCAGATCGACTTCCGCCGGAACAAGGACGGCGTTCCGGCGGTGGTCAACTCGATCCAATACGACCCGAACCGCAGCGCCCGAATCGCCCTGCTGTATTACGTTGACGGCGAGAAGCGTTACATCGTGGCCCCGGAGGGTTTGAAGGCGGGTGACCGGGTGCAGAGCGGGGAGGATGCCCCGGCCACGCTGGGAAATTGCCTGCCGCTTGCGCACATCCCGCTGGGCATGGACATTCACAACATCGAGCTGCAGCCCGGCCGCGGGGGGGTGCTGTGCCGATCGGCGGGTGCTCGGGCGACGCTGGCGGCCCGCGACGCCGACTGGGCGCAGATCAACCTGCCCAGCGGGGAGATTCGCCGCGTTCCGGCCGCTTGCCGGGCAACGGTCGGCAGCATCGGCAACGCGGATCACATGGGGATCGTGCTGGGCAAGGCGGGTCGGAAGCGGTGGATGGGGCGCCGGCCGCACGTCCGGGGCACGGCGATGAACCCCGTCGACCACCCCCACGGCGGCGGCGAAGGTCGAACCAAGGGCGGACGCCACCCGGTCAGCCCCAGCGGAAAACCGGCCAAGGGCGGTGCAACCCGCAAGAGACGTAAACCCTCGAACAAGGCCATTGTTCGCCGACGGCGTTCCAAACGATACGGATTGTTGAAGATTTAGCTGTCAGCCATCGGCCTTCAGCCGTGAGCACAAGGCTGAAGAGCTGACTTTTGAAAGCTGATCGCTGAAAGCCGACTGCTGAAAGCTGAAAGCTGATCGCTGAAAGCTGACTGCTGAAAGCTGACAACCATGAGCAGATCACGAAAAAAGGGCCCCTACGTCGATCCCAAGCTTTTCCGGAAAGTGGAGGAGCAGAACCGGGTGGGAAGAAAAGAGCCCATCAAGACGTGGGCACGGGCCTGCACGGTGGTGCCGGAGTTTGTGGGTCACACGTTCCTGGTGCACAACGGCAAGAGCCACGTGAAGGTGTTCGTGACCGAAGAGATGGTGCTTCACAAGCTGGGAGAGTTCGCGCCGACGCGGACGTTCCGCGGTCACGGTGGGAAGGGCAAGCGATAGGTTTGTAGTGGGAGTTGGAGTTTTGACTGTGGGAGCCCTACTTGTGTAGTGACGGTTTTATGGCTGACTGCGTCCTGGAATTGAATGACAACGGCCTATGGCAATGCACCCGCAAGGGCTGTGATTGGGTGTGCCCGGATCACCGCAAGCGCCCACCCCACCACAGGTGCCCCATGGCCTACGAGGCGGTTCATCGATTTGCGCGGATTAGCCCTCGCAAGGTCCGGCCCCTGGCGGACTTGATCCGCGGCGAATCGTACGACCACGCGTTGGCCGTCTTGCGTTACCAGCCGCAGCGCGGGGCGCGGATGCTGGAAAAGCTACTGGAGAGCGCCTTCCACAACGCGGAGGACCGTCGGGCGCCGAATCTGAAGTATTTGAGGGTGGTCGACGTGCGGGTGGACCAGGGTCCGATGTTCAGGCGGATGCGTCCCCGGGCCCGCGGGATGGCGGCGATCATCAAGAAGCGGACGGCACACATTCAGATCGTTTTGGAATAGAAGATGGGTCAGAAAGTCAATCCGACTGGATTTCGCACCGGCATCATGACTGGATGGAAGAGCCGGTGGTACGCCTCCAAGCAGGAGTTTGCGGAACTTTTGGTGGAAGACCAGAAGATTCGCAGCTTCATCAAGAATCGGAAGGACCGGTTCGGCAAGCCGATGTATCCGGCGGTTGCCAAGGTGGAGATCGAGCGGACCCGTGATGAGGTGAAGGTGATCCTGTATTCAGCGCGGCCGGGGATCCTGATCGGCCGGAAGGGCGAGCGGGTGGAGGAGTTGCAGAAGGAGTTGCAGGAGAGGACCGGCCGACGGATCAACATCAAGATTGAAGAGCTCAACCGCCCGGAGGTCGTGGCCCAACTGGTGGCTGAAGACATTGCCGAGCAGTTGGCCAAGCGGGCCGGGTTTCGGCGGACGATGAAGCGGGCGATGGAACAGACGATGGAAGCCGGGGCCAAGGGGATCAAGATCCAACTGGCGGGCCGGCTGGGGGGGGCGGAGATGGCGCGTCGGGAGAAGCAGATCTCCGGCTCCATCCCGCTGTCTACCCTGCAAGCCAAGATCGACTACGGCTTTTCGGAAGCGAAAATCGCCCAGGGCCACATCGGCGTCCAGGTGTGGATTAACCAGGGCATTTATAGTGAGGACGAGATCGATGGCGTTGATGCCAAGACGGGTAAAGCACCGAAAAAGCCAAAGAAGACGTATAAAAGGTAATGCCTCACGGGGCAACCGGGTCGTGTTCGGGGATTTCGGGCTGCAAACCGTGCAAGGTGGCTGGATCAGTGCGGCGACGATCGAAGCCGGCCGGATCGCGGCACAGCAGTACCTGCGCACCGAAGGCCGGTTGTATATCCGGGTCTTTCCCCACAAGCCGGTCACCTCCATCCCGCTGGAGACGCGCATGGGCAAGGGAAAAGGTGAGCCGGACTTCTGGGCGGCGGTGGTGAGGCCGGGGATGGTGTTGTACGAGATTGGGGGCGTCTCGGAAGAGGCCGCCCGGCTCTGCTTCACGCGCCTGGCCCACAAAATGCCCGTACGAGTCCGCTTCCTCAGAAGAAGACCGATGTAGGAACATTTTGGTCGGCTCCGGGGAGTATCCCGGAGGGGCCCGGCCAGCAATCAAATAGACCCTGCGGCTGATTGGCGTTGACCAATCGACGAACGCCCCAACCGAGAACCAAGTGCGATGGCCAAGGCAAGCGAACATCGGGCGAGCGAACTGCGGAAGATGAGCGAAGAGCAGTTGGCGGTGGAGCTGAAGGAGACGACCGACCACTTCTTCCGCCTGCGGCTTCTGGCCCAGACCGAACGGCTCGACGCCCCCAGCGAACTGCGCAAGCACCGCCGGCTGATCGCCCGAATCAAGACGGTCCAGCACGAGCGGGAGCGGGCGGCGGTCGTGGAAGTTCACCAGAAAGAAGACTAGCCGAGCCCGGCGGCCCGTGGCCGATCAGCAGGCACCGGGGCCGACGAGGAAGCAGAACCATGCCCAAGAGAGTTTCGGTTGGCGTTGTTACCAGCGACAAGGCGGCCAAGACCCGCCGGGTGGAGATCCCCCGCCTGGTCAAACACCCCAAGTACGGAAAGTACATCCGCCGCAAGACGGTGTGTTACGTTCACGACGAGAAGGAGGAGTCGCAAACCGGCGATACGGTGGAGATCATCGAGAGTCGGCCGACGTCGAAGCAGAAGCGTTGGGAGTTGGTTCGGGTGGTGGAGAAGGGGCGGCTGATCGACCTGGCGGCGATGCGAGCGGCGGCCAAAGCGGAGGAAGGTGGCAAGCAGTAGGCAGTGGGCAGTAGGCAGTGGGCAGTGGGCGGTGAATACTGGATAGCGGGTCGGGGGGGTGGCAATTCATTGCCACCCCGAGGAAACACCCAAAGCGGTTGGGAGGCAGGCGGTATTTGTGGTGGAGACCATTGCGAAGACGCTGATCAGTTTAGTGATGCCAAGATGAATAAGTAGTGTGGGGAGAGAAAAGCCCCGGGACCGCGGTCCCGGGGGCTCACCGGTGGCGCGGGACAACCAACCATGATCCAGATGCAGACTCGACTCGCCGTGGCCGACAACACCGGGGCCAAGGAATTGATGTGCATCAAGGTGCTGGGCGGGACCCACCGGCGGACGGCCGGGGTGGGAGACATCGTGGTGTGTAGCGTGAAGAGCGTGATCCCGGGGAGCGATTTCAAGAAGGGGGCGGTGGTCCGCGCGGTGATCGTCCGCTGCAGGCAACCCACCCGGCGGCCCGACGGCAGCTACGTCCGCTTCGACACCAACGCTGCGGTGATCATCGACAACGAGAAAAACCCCCGCGGTACGCGGATCTTCGGTGCCGTGGCCCGGGAATTGCGCGAGCGAAACTTCATGAAGATCGTCAGTCTGGCCGGGGAGGTGGTTTGATGTTGATTCGAGTAGACGACACCGTGGAAGTCATCGCGGGAGATGATCGGGGCACACAGGGAAAGGTCCGCAGCGTGGATCGCCGCGCCGGGAAGGTGGTGGTGGAGCACGTGAACCGGGTGTACAAGCACGTGCGGCGAAGCCAGAAGAACCCGCAAGGCGGGCGACTCTCCATGGAGATGCCCATCCTGCTTTCCAACGTGTTGTTGGTCTGCGAAAAATGCAGTGCCCCGACCCGCACCGGAGCCCGCTTTTTGGAAGACGGCAGCAAGGAGCGGTTCTGCAAGAAATGCGGTGCCGGGAACGGCCAGATCGCTCCTCCCAAGGCCCACCACGCCCAGAAACAGTAGCCCGAGCCACCATGACCCCCCGACTGCTGGAACGATACGAGAACGAGATTCTGCCGGCGCTGGCCGAGCAACTGGGCCGGAGCAACCGGCTCTCGCTGCCCCGGCTGACCAAGATCGTGGTCAACATGGGCGTGGGCAGCGCGATTGCGGAGAAGAAACACATGGAGGAAGCCAGCGACGCGTTGAAGCTGCTCAGCGGCCAGAAACCGGTGGTGACCCAGGGGCGCAAGTCGATTGCCGGCTTCCGGCTCCGGCAAGGGATGGCCATCGGCTGCATGGTTACGCTGCGCGGCAAGCGGATGTATGAATTTCTCGATCGGCTGATTTCGTTGGCCCTGCCCCGGGTGCGCGACTTTCGCGGACTAAGCCCGAACGCATTCGACGGACACGGCAACTACAGCCTGGGCCTGGCCGAACAGTTGGTCTTCCCGGAGTTGAATCCGGACAAGTACTCCAAGCCACAAGGGATGAACGTCACCCTGGTCACCAGCACGGATCGCGATGAGGAGGCTCGGGAGCTGTTGCGGAAACTGGGGTTGCCGCTGAAGGCGGCATAGAGCCGCCGGCGCCGGTGTCGTCAGCGGCAACAACACACCAGAGGACAGAACTGCATGGCAAGCAAAGCGAAAATCGCCAAGGCGCTTCGCACACCCAAGTTCACCACGCGCCACGAGCGGCGGTGCAGGATATGCGGGCGGCCGCGGAGCGTGTATCGGAAATTCGGCATCTGCCGGATCTGTTTCCGCAACCTGGCGGATGAAGGACTTATTCCCGGCGTCAAGAAGGCGAGTTGGTAAAGGGATAACAAACACCATGATGACCGATCCCATCGCCGATATGTTGACCCGCATCCGCAACGCGGTGCGGATCGAACGGTCCCAGGTCGAAATGCCCCTGTCCAAGGTCAAACGCGGACTGGCGGAAGTACTCAAGCGCGAGGGCTATATCTGGGATTGGGAAGAGGTGGAAGGCCAGCCGAGCAATCAGCTTCGCCTCCATCTGAAATACGGTCCCAACGGGGAACGGGTAATTCGGCGGCTCCGCCGGGTGAGCCGGCCGGGACGCCGCGTGTACAGCGGTGCCACCGGGCTGAAACCGGTGCTGGGCGGGCTGGGAATTTGTGTGATCAGCACCAGCCGGGGGGTGATCAGCGATCGCGAAGCCCGACAAAGAAGACTCGGCGGCGAAGTACTCTGCGAAGTCTGGTAAACCCCCGCCGCCGAACACCAAAGAATATACCTCAAAGAAAACACTGACATGTCCCGCATCGGAAAAAAACCGGTAACGGTCCCCGACGGCGTCAAGCTCCAGATCTCCGACCACACGATCACCGTCGAAGGCCCCCTGGGGAAGCTCCAATGGGAACATCGCCCGGAGGTCCAGGTCGCTTACGACCCGGAGGCGAAGACCGCCACCGTCTCTCGACGGAACGATCAGCACCTTAGCCGGGCGCTGCACGGGTTGACGCGGGCATTGATCCAGAACATGGTCGTGGGTGTGACGACCGGTTACGAGAGGCGGCTGGAGATTCACGGCGTGGGATACCTGGCGGCCGTCCAGGGACGGGAACTGCAACTCCGCGTGGGACTGGCCCACGAAATCCACGTGCAAATCCCCCAGGGCCTGGAGGTCACTTGCCCGGATCAACAGCACATCGTCATCCGAGGCATCGACAAGCAGTTGGTCGGCCAGTTCGCCGCCGAAGTCCGTGCCCTGCGCAAACCGGAACCCTACAAAGGCAAGGGTATCCGTTACTTCGGCGAGCAGGTTCGCCGCAAACAGGGCAAGGCGATGGTCAAGTAAGAAAGTAGGCAGTAGGCAGTGGGGAGTAGGCAGTGGGCAGAAGGCAGTGGAGAGTGGGTGGTAAGTGGGGTCGGGGGGTGGCAATTCATTGCCACCCTGATACCAGACCTGAAGACGGCCTGGATCAAATGAAATCATGAAACAGGAAAAACGAATCGGCAAACAGCGCCGCCGGAGGCGGTTCCGCGTGCGCAACCGAATCAAGCGGGACTCGAGCCGGCCGCGGCTCAGCGTGTTCCGCAGCCATAGACACATGTACGCGCAGATCATCGACGACCGGGCGGGCCGCACGCTGGTGTCGGCCAACACGCTCGAGGGCCAATTACAGGGCGAGGCCTCCTTCGCCGGAAACAAGTCGGCCGCCGCCGCGGTGGGGAAGGCCATCGCCCAAAGGGCCCTGGAAGCCGGCATCCAGGAGGTCGTCCTGGACCGCCGCGAGTACAAGTACCACGGCCGAGTGGCGGCCTTGGCCGACGCCGCCCGCGAAACCGGATTGGTGTTGTGAGAGAAGCCGCCAGTTGTCAGTTTTCAGCTCTTGCCGGCCGAAAACTGACAACTGAAAACTGACAACTGAAAACTGAAAACTGAGAACCGACAACGAACCATGGCAAGCGAAACAACTCAAGGGGAACTGATCGACAAGGTCGTCAAGATCCGGCGGTGTGCCGCCGTGGTGAAGGGCGGCCGGCGATTCAGTTTTACCGCCCTGGTGGTCGTGGGCGACGGTCAGGGAAAAGTCGGCTGGGGATACGGCAAGGCCAACGAGGTACCGCCTGCCGTGGAGAAGGCCGTCAAAGACGGTTCCCGAAACTTGGTGTCCGTTGCCCTGGAAGGCACCACGATTCCCCACTCCGCCAAGGGACTCTACGGGGCGGCGCGGGTGGTTCTGGTACCCGCCGGTCCCGGCACCGGAGTGATTGCCGGCGCCGCGGTCCGCGCCGTGTGTGAAGCCTGCGGGATCCGCGACATCCTTACCAAGAGCTTCGGCGCCAACAATCCCATCAACCTGGTTAAAGCCACCATCGGCGCATTGCAGACACTCCGCTCTCGGGGCGAAGTGGAACGGCTGCGGGGAGTTTCGCTGTCATGAATCTCAACGACGTGCATCGGGGCATCCAGAAATACAAGAGGCGCAAGCGCGTGGGCCGCGGTACCGGCTCCGGGCACGGGAAGACCTGCGGCCGGGGCCACAAGGGACAAGGCTCCCGGTCCGGCTACTCGGTCCACCCCACGTTTGAAGGGGGGCAGATGCCCTTGGTGCGGAGGATTCCCAAGCGGGGCTTCCATAACCGTTGGGCTCCAACAGTAGTGATCGTCAACCTGCGGGACCTGGAAGACCGCTTCGACGAGGGCGCGGAAGTCAACCCGCAGACCCTCAAAGCCAACAACCTCGCCAAGGGACGCTACGACCTGCTGAAGGTGCTCGCCGGCGGGGAGCTGACCAAGAAGCTGAGGATCTCTGCCCATAAGTTCAGCCGGCAGGCGGTGGAAAAGATCGAGAAGGCCGGGGGCGAGGCCGTCGTGCTGCCGGGGAAAGCCCCGGTGGTGAAGAACAAACAGAAGAGTAAATGACCGAGCACGAATGACGAATCAGGGAGTATAGGCGTTTGGTCATTCGTGATTCGTGCTTGGTGATTACCCTGCTAACAGGCAGATCGAGCGATGTGGGAAAAGATACGTGTGGTGTTCACGATCCCTGAGCTGCGTCAGAAGATCCTGCTGACGCTGTTGTTTCTGGCGGTTTACCGGATCGGCTGGCAAATCCCGCTGCCGATTGTCGACCCGTCGAAGACGCTTTTTGGCGGAGAGACGGCCGCGGGTATGGGGAAGCTCTTCGAGCAGGTGGCCGTGTTCAGCGCCAGCCGGCTCAACCAGGCCACCATCTTCGGCCTGGGAATCATGCCCTACATCTCCGCCTCGATCATCTTCCAACTCTTAGGCAGCGTCTTTCCGCCTCTTGATCGGCTGCAATAGGAGGGGTAAAGCGGTCGGAAGAAGATCAACGAATACACCCGATACGCTACCGTGGTGATCTGCCTGGGCCAGAGCTGGTTTTACGTGGGCGTGCTGATTCGCAGCGGCATGGTGGCCAATCAATTTCTTCGTGATCCGATGGATCCTGCCAGCGGGCTAAGCCTGCCCTGGCAGTTGACCGCCGTGCTGACGATGACCACCGGTACGGTGTTCCTGATGTGGCTGGGTGAACAGATCGACGAGTACGGGATCGGCAACGGCATCAGCCTGCTGATCATGGCCGGGATCCTGGCCCGAATGCCCGGTGCCGGATACAAGCTTGTCGAGCGGGCCACCCTGGAGGTGGGCACGGGGCGGGGACAAATCGGCATCGAAACACTGCTGGTGCTGGCCGCTTTGTTTGTGAGCGTGATCTTCGGCGTGGTGTTCATCACCCAAGGCCAGCGCCGGATCCCCACCCAAAGCGCCAAACACGTCCGCGGACGCAAGGTATACGGGGGAACGCGGCAATATCTTCCCCTGCGGGTCAACCAGGCGGGCGTGATGCCGATTATCTTCGCCAGCAGCCTGCTGCTGTTGCCTTCCATCTTGTTCTCATACCTCTCCCGGACCTATCCCTCATGGAGGCCCGTCGAAGAGGCGTTTCAGCGGGGCGATTCGTTCGTGTACAATATCTTCTATATTGGCTTGATCTACTTTTTCTGCTATTTCTGGACGGCCATCACCTTCAACCCCAAGGATATGGCCGATAACCTGAAGAACTACGGTACCTTCATACCGGGCTACCGTCCGGGCAGGCGCACCGCCGACTACCTGGAAAAGGTGATGGTGCGGATCACTTACGTGGGGGCCGCGTTCCTGGCCCTGGTAGCCATTATTCCCACGATCATTTCCTCGCAGATACCGGGGGTGGACTACAGCGTGGCCAGTTTCTACGGTGGAACCGGGTTGTTGATTGCCGTCAGCGTGGCCTTCGACCTGGTGCAAAAGATTGATAGCCACCTGGTGATGCGCAACTACCGCGGCCTGTTGGAAAAATCCTGACGGACGTTGCGGGGATCTGCGGCCGGCCGACGACCAGACAGACGACCAGACAGACGACCAGACAGACGACCAGACAGACGACCAGACAAAGGGCAAGCATCATGCGGATCGTTCTGATTGGGCCCCCCGGCGCCGGCAAAGGTACGCAGGCCGAGCGCCTGGTGGGAAGCTACCGCCTGGCGCACCTCTCGACCGGCGACATGCTGCGCGCGGCGCGGGACGCCCAGACCGAGATCGGCCAAGAGGCCGACCGATACATGTCGGCCGGCGAACTGGTCCCCGATGAGATCATCCTGGCGGTCGTCGCCGAGCGGCTGAAGCAACCCGACTGCCAAAACGGGTACCTGCTGGACGGCGTTCCCCGCACCATCGCCCAGGCCCAGGCACTCGACGCCACGCTGGCCGCGCAGGGAACTCCCCTGGACGTGGTGCTGGAACTGCAAGTTCCTGAGGAAGAGCTTTTTCGGCGGCTTGCCGGCCGCGGCCGCGCCGACGACGCGCCGGAGGTCATCCGCCAGCGACTGGCCGCCTACCGCGAGCAAACCGAACCGCTGCTGGAGTACTACGGCAAGCGTGGATTGCTCGAGAGTATCGACGGGGCGGGCAGCGTGGACGAGATCTTCGACCGTGCCAGGGCGGTATTGGATCAGGCGGCGAGCTGAGATCGCACCGGGACAGCTCCCTCGGGTCGGAGGTTCGCCAGAGGCAACTCCGGTTTGCTCTCAGAGGATAAGTTGGCTGGCAGGCACCAGGAGCCCAACGCGTGGAAATCTTGAGGTCGCGCCGAGAGATCGAAGAGATGCGGAAGGCCGGCCTGCTGGTTTGGCAGGCACACCAGTTGGCCGGCTCGGCGATGCGCCCGGGCGTGAGCACGGCGGAAATCGACGCCGCCGTGGAAGAGTTCTTCGCCGAGCACAACGCCGTGCCACTGTTCAAGGGCGTCCCCGGCCATGTCCCCTTTCCGGCGGTTACCTGCGTTTCAATCAATCAGGAGGTCGTCCATGGGATTCCGAGTTCGCGCAAACTGGTTGAAGGAGACATCGTCAGCATCGACACCGGCTGCAAGCTCAACGGCTGGTGCGGCGACGCCGCCGCGACCTACCCGGTCGGCGCGGTCCATCCCGAGGTGCAGCGACTGCTGGAGGTCACCCGCAACGTGCTGGAACTGGCTATCGAACTGATGGGTAAGTGCTCCCGCTGGAGCGAGGTGGCCGGCGAGATGGCGACCTACGTGAAACGGCACAAGTTCTCGGTCGTCGAGGCCTTCGTGGGCCACGGCATCGGTCGCGAGATGCATGAAGACCCTCAGGTGCCCAACTTCGTCAGCAGCCAGCTCCGCCGCGGCGGCGACTTCCGGTTGGTCCCCGGTCTGGTGATCGCCGTGGAGCCGATGGTCAACATGGGAACCAAGCGGGTTCGCACCGGGGCAGACCACTGGACCCAGGTCACCGCCGACGGCCGGCCAAGTGCCCACTTCGAGCACACCGTGGCGGTTACCGAATCGGGGCCCTATATATTGACCGCGGGCCCCAACGGAGAGGGGTGGTGAGAGGCGGCGTTCAGCAGGCATGCAAGGGGCAAAGGTGGTCCGCGACCAGAG
Organism: uncultured Planctomycetaceae bacterium; assembly: GCA_964618095.1. Classification (GTDB taxonomy): domain Bacteria; phylum Planctomycetota; class Planctomycetia; order Pirellulales; family Thermoguttaceae; genus CAZUAM01. Next base: position 12,175 of record CAZUAM010000110.1, read on the forward strand.
CAGACGGTTTCGGGGAGCAGCAACGGCAGCCAAGCGATAGGCCCAGCGGGGCCGCAAGATAGGGAATTTGGGTAGTACACGATGGCCTGCAAGCGGGTAAGAGAGACCTTGTCCAGGCCAGGCGTTGCAAAAAGCGGGCCAGCAAGGAAAACTTCTTTCGCAGAGGGCCTTGCCGGTCCGGGGCGGTTGGGCTTATACTGAGGTGCTTTGTACCTTTAGGCGTGGTAGTCTGCGTGAAGTCATGAAAGTTCGTGCGAGCGTGAAGCGAATCTGCGAAAACTGCAAGATCGTACGTCGTCGGGGCGTCGTCTATGTCGTGTGTGCCAACCCGCGACACAAACAACGGCAGGGTTGAGTTAGCGGGGGGAGTGTGCGAGCATGCCGCGTTTGCTGGGTGTTGACATACCAAACGACCGCCCGACTGTAGTAGCACTGACGTATCTCTACGGTGTGGGCCCGAAGACCTCACGGGTTTTGTGCTACCACGCGGGCATCGACCCGCATGTTCGGGCGCGGGATCTTCGGGAGGACGAACTTGCCCGGCTGGCGGCCCTGTTGGAGAAAGACCACGTCGTCGAAGGGCAATTGCGTCGACAAAGAAACCAAAACGTCATCCGGTTGCGTGATATCGGTTGTTACCGGGGTTTGCGACATCGCCGGGGGTTGCCGGTCCGGGGCCAGCGCACGCGCACTAACGCCCGAACCCGCAAAGGCCCCAAGAAGACCGTCGCCGGAAAGAAAGGCGTTAAGGACCTGCGATAGGCGGGTGAAGAGGAGCTCACTTTCTCCGTTGGGGGGAGGTTTGGGAACATTCAGTTTGTTTTTGGCATGATGGGAGTCGATCAGCGGTGGGCAAATCTAAACGACGCAAGACACGTCGCAACGTGACTGCGGGCGTTGCCCATATCAAGGCGACGTTCAACAACACGACCATTACGATCACCGATACCAAGGGTGACACGCTCTGCTGGTCGAGCGCGGGGACCACGGGGTTCAAGGGGAGCCGGAAGAGCACGCCGTTTGCGGGGCAGTTGGCCGCGCAACAGGTTGCCGAAAAGGCGGCCAAGTACGGCATGAAGGAGGTCGACGTGAAGGTAAAGGGTCCGGGGAGCGGCCGGGAGAGCGCGATCACGGCACTGCAAGCGGCCGGCTTGAAGATCAAGTCGATCGAGGACGCAACCCCTTTACCGCACAATGGATGTCGTCCCAAGAAGCGCCGGCGGGTCTGATCTGCCCCCGGGACCGGCCGCTTGGGCAGGAACGCCCGCAATTGGAGAAAACCTCTCTCTGTCAGCGCGAACACCTGGCCTGGAGTTGAAGTAAGTATGGCACGTCAACGGGGACCTGTTTGCCGGATGTGTCGGCGCGAGGGCAGCAAGTTGTTCCTCAAGGGGGCTCGCTGCGACACGCCCAAGTGCGCCTTCGAGCGCCGGGATTCACCGCCGGGGATGAACACCATGCGGCGGGGCAAGTTGACCGAGTACGGTCTGCATTTGCGGGAGAAGCAGAAGGTCAAGCACTACTACGGCGTGTTGGAGCGCCAGTTCCGCAAGTATTTCAAGCGGGCGGAGCGTGCCAAGGGGAACACGGGTGAGGTGTTGATGAGTCTGCTGGAACGCCGGCTGGACAACGTGGTTTGCCGGCTGGGTTTGGGCCAGTCGCGAGCCCAGGCCCGGCTGTTCGTCAGCCACGGACACGTGACGGTCAACGGTCGCCGGGTGGACGTGCCCAGTTACCTGGCCAGGCCGGGTGACGTGATCCGGGTGAAAGACAGCCGCAAGAGCACGCAATTGGCCCAGGCCAACCTGGCCGAGGCGGGGCACGAGGTTCCCGATTTTCTCAGCCTCATCGAGGGGCCTCCGCCGGAGGGACACGTATTGCGGCTGCCGGAAGCCGAAGACGTGTCGATTCCCGTTCAGACCCAACTGATCGTGGAGCTTTGTTCCATGTAGCCGGGCGAATGCAACCCACCGCCGCAAGTTATTGGATGGGAGGCTTCATATGCGTATTCGATGGCGCGGACTTGAGTTACCCAGTCAAGTGTCGTGCGAGAGAGAAACCCTGACCGCCACCTACGGCAAGTTTAGCACCGAGCCGTTCGAGCGCGGGTTTGGTGTGACCATCGGCAACAGTCTCCGCCGCATTTTGCTCAGCAGCCTGGAAGGCAGCGCGGTGACGCAGATCAAGTTGCACGGTGCCCAGCACGAATTCAGCACCTTGCCCGGTGTGGTGGAAGACGTGACCGACATCGTGCTGAACGTGAAGTCGCTGGTGGTGAAGAACCACAGCGACCAGACCCGCGTGGTGCGGATCGAAAGGAACACCGGGGGCGTGGTTACGGGTACCGACGTGCAGGCCGATGACCAGGTGGAAGTGATCAACAAAGGCCACTTGATTGCCACGCTGACCGACGACGTACCCTTCCT
>CAZUAM010000111.1:0-14530 GCA_964618095.1 uncultured Planctomycetaceae bacterium
GCCCAACGGGCGATATGTCATCTTGGGGTTGTAGTTGAGGATCTTCTTGGGATCCACGTCATCGGCTGCGGCGAACGAGCCGAGCGAGGCGCCTGCCACGACCGCCGAGGTGGCCTTGAGGAAATCTCGCCTGGTGTTTGCTGAGTCTGCCATAAGGAGTTCTCCGTGTTTGGCGATGTCGGATCGGGCAGGTGCGGCGCCTGCGGCGCGGCGGCGGGCCTCTCTGCGCTTGAGAGTCGAGGACAACGAGTTCCCCCATCATATCCGGCGAACAGACTCGCGTCAAGCATGCCGGGGGGCGTTTGTGGGAAGCCGCCACCCGTGGTCGCGGAATTCCGCCGCCACTGGCGGCGGCTTTACACGCCAAACTGGAGCATCGTTATCTCGTGTGGGCGCCGGTCATGCTGCCCCGTACAATTGGCCTTCGATCCCAAGTCCTGAACCCCGAACGCCGAGCCCTTCTCATGCGCACCATCAAGCACGTCGCCGCATTCCTGGAACAAATGGCCCCCCTGCAACTGGCCGAGGATTGGGACAACGTGGGACTGTTGGTGGGCGATCCGGGTAGGGAAGTCAGCCGGGTGATGACCTGCCTGACGATCACACCGGCCAGCGCGGCCGAGGCGGTGGAGGGGAAAGCCGAGCTGATCGTGGCCCACCATCCGTTGCCCTTTCAGCCCGTCAAGCGATTGACGACCGATACGACCGCGGGCCGCCTGCTGCTGGAGTTGATCGCGGCGGGCATCGGCGTCTACAGCCCGCATACGGCGTTCGACTCGGCTCGGGAAGGGATCAACGGGCGGTTGGCGGCCGGGCTGAGACTGCGGGGGATCAGCCCGCTGGTGCCGCAAGAGGAAGGACTGGGCGCCGGGCGTTGGGGGTGGCTGGAAGAGCCGCTTGCGCTGGGGCAAGTCGCCCAGCGGGTCAAGGAGTTCCTGTCGATCGAGCGGCTGCAAATGGTGGGCCAGCCGGAGCAGCCGGTCCGCACGGTGGCCGTGGCCTGCGGCGCCGCCGGCGAGTTTCTGGATGCAGCCCGCGGGGTGGGCTGTGATTGCATGTTGATCGGCGAGACGCGGCTTCATACTTGCTTGGAGGCGGAGGCTGCCGGGATGGGGCTGTTGCTGCCGGGACACTTTGCCAGCGAGCGGTTCGCCTTGGAGTCTCTCGCCGAAATCTTGGCCCGGCAGTTTCCGGAACTGGAGGTCTGGGCCAGCCGGCGGGAGCGTGATCCGATCCGTTGGGTGTAAAGGGGGGTGATGGGCGGCAGGCAGGTGGCCGCCGTACGCGCGGCCGCAAAACGCTCGCCACAAATCCCAAATCCCGCCAGTGCCCCAAGAGTGTGTTGCTGCGGACGTGGTAGCGCTACAGGTTGATCCAAGCGCAAGAGAAACGACCAGAAAAGTCCCTAGCTCTCAGGACGTGGCTTCGTTTCGCCCATAGATGTTCGTCTGGCCGTATGTCACTGACGTGCCTTCCACGGCCTTGTCCGGGGGGCTGGTAATTCGGCACACGGTCAACTGTGCGACTGCGTCCCCTTCCTGGAACACCAAGTCAAATGGGCCAAGATTCACAATTTCAAGGACTATATTGCCGGTCCAAGTAGAGTGGATGGTGGGGGCTGTGAGGTGGACCACCATGCCAGCTCGTGCCTTGGTGCTCTTTCCGTCCACAAAACAAATAAGATCAGCATTCTTCTCGGGTGTACCGACTTTCTCTCGCGTTGGCCAGAGAAGGAAACCTAGAGGTCGGACAATAATCTCCGCACCCCGACGCATGACGAGATATTCTGAGTCATGGTTATAGTCGGGAGGGGGTTTCGTGTATTTTGTGGCAAATTTGCCAAATCTGTATTGCCCGATGTGCAATTCAGGCCGTGCTTTGCCATGGGCATTCAGAACCTCCGCGAATTGGTCTATGTCCCAGATTTTCGCGTCCGCGATGTTGCCTAAATGGAGATCTAAAGAAGTCGCATCGATCTTCTCAGGGGGCGGCTCAACGATAAGCCTCCCCGTCTCGATCGCCCACGCTAGATCACGGTCTGAAAGGTACACGGCCTTACCGTTCAGTCTATCGAAATAAGCGAATCCTGGGCCACATGAATCACGTCAGCGCTGGGAACTTCAGCTATGGCCCATCCGCGTCCAAGGTCTTTGAGCTTCTGGCAGAGCACAAAGCCATCCAGCTTTTCTCCGTATCCGGGTTGACCTTCGGCAAGCGGCTGCCGGTCGTTGTCGCGAAGGTGGTCAGCATGTGCCGTGCCAACCAGTTTCCCGGAAGTCTCACCTTCATATGTCTTGATTCTCTCGGAAAGCGCAATTTCAAAAACACGCTCACTGCTAAAGGCGCCACATTCGATTGTGCATGCGATATAGTACAGATCCGCCATCAGACTACCTCCTGTGCTGTCTTGGCCAAAGCCGTCTTAACGGCGAGAACAACGTGTACAATTGTATACGAATCCTGTGTTGATGTGTGGCCCATTGTGCATCCTGATTCCACAATTCCTTTATCGGCAGCACGTTACGCCGACTCTATGATCTGGGCGACAGTATCTGCGAAACCACCTCGTCAGTCAAGGCAGGGCGGCAGTGACATCGCTACAGGGGGAGTTGTGCCGCCCGAGGGTAGGGGCCACCCAGGGCTATTCACGCAAGCTGCTATTGACAAGTCGGCCTCTCCTGTGGAATAATAGACGGCATACTTGACAGAGCCTACGCCACGAGCGACGAAAGGACTTAGTAGTGAATAATTTAGGGCGAGCCCCGTCCAAGATTCTCACGAGAGACGCGGCCTACAAACTTCTGTTCCCGTATACAGAAGATTTCTTCCTGCCCGCTCTGCAAAGCGGTCTGAATGACTTTTGCAGTAGTATTGCCCCGGGGGTACGCAGCCGGTTGAGCAAGCGCAGCCTAGCCAGCGTGCTCAATGATCTCGTTGTGGACGAGGCGATCAAGCGGTTTGATGGCGAGAAAGGGGTGCGGATAAACGAAGACCGCGGCTTCAAGGCGTTCATCTTTGATGAGCGCGCCGCAGTCAGGATCAAGAAAGTCGATAAGCACTACCGTTACAGCAATTACCCGACGGCACAGCAGCTCGACATCCTCTATCAGAAGGAAATCAATGGGTTTGAGTCGGCCACCTACGTCATCCTTGGCTATTCGTTGAGTGACGACTGGAGAGACGTGGACGAGGTCAGCCTCTGTTGTTGGTATGGTCAATCGCGTCGATGGGAAATCCCCGTCGCGGGGGAAATGACGGGCTACTTGTTCGATCCATCTGGGCAGGCAGCAACCACAATTCAGAAGCCAACCGTTCGGCCCAAGCAAACCAAGAGGATGGGTGCAAATGCCTAGTAGCGTGAACCAAGACATGCTGGCCGTTGCTCGTGAGTCGCGTGGCTTCACGCAATCGGACCTTGCTCAGAGCATTGGCATTTCTCAGAGCAAGTACTCCAAGTACGAAGGCGGGAATCTCGTGGTGTCGGAGGAAGATCTAGCCTTAGTTTCCCGCGTGCTTGGGTTTTCGAAAGACTTCTTTTTGCAACAGGATACGGTTTATGGGTTTGCCAGTCCCGTGTTCTATCACCGCAAACGAGCCCGGCTGTCGGTAGGGAGCCTCCGCATCATCCAGGCGCGGCTGAACATCTTTCGGTTCCATGTCAGCCGATTGATTCGTGGCGTAGATATCGCGACCCTGTTCGAGCTACCTGTGATGGACGTAGACAGCTATGAAAGCCCGGAAGACATTGCGCGAAAACTCCGGGTCATGTGGCGACTTCCGCTTGGGCCAATCGTGAACCTGGTTGCAGTGATCGAAAGTGCGGGCGCGATCCTCCACAAGACGTTTTTAGGGACACACTCTATCGATGCTGTCGTGCAAGTTGCCCCTGATTGCCCAGCGGTGATCTTCTTAAACGAGAGCATTCCAGGCGATCGGCTTCGCTTCACTCTCGCACACGAACTAGGGCATCTCATCATGCATCAACATCCATCACCCGACATGGAGCGTGAGGCAGATCGCTTTGCGGCCGAGTTGTTGATGCCGGCCGCCGAAATAAAGCACCACCTACGCAAGCTGTCGTTTCAGAAGCTTCCAGACCTAAAAAGCCACTGGAAAGTGTCGATGGCAGCCTTAGTCAAGCGGGCAATGGATCTCCGCCAAATCACCCAGCGGTATAGCCGAACACTGTTCGCCCAGTTGGGCGCCCATGGATGGCGGAAGGTCGAGCCGTATCCTGTTTTGACCGAAACCCCCACGGTATTTCAGGACATGATCGAAACGTACCTGGGGGCATTCGAACACACGCTTGGCGAACTTTGCCAACTCGTGAATTCCACGGAGGAGAGCTTCCGCGAGGAGTACTTGGCGGCTGGACCAAAAGGATTGCGTATCGTGAAATAAGGCGGAAGGCGCGCCACCTCCGGCCGATTTCAGATGAGTAGCGACGGGTTCAAGCCCTACTGCACAGATCTGCCCGAGTTATTCCGCGCGATCGTCGACTTTGCGCAGCTTGTCAAGGTATACGGCAAGCAACCGAAGGGGGCCGAAGGACGGTACTCGCCCGCCGAAATAGCCGGCATTCGGAAGTGTGAGATGTGGGGGCAGGCTGATATGCAGGTGGTCTGGACCAGGCACGCCGCACGCCAGAACCTCAATATCCGTATGGGCGTCCGCCGTGTGATCCGCTCGACAAACGCCTTCTCAAAGAAGTGGGAGAAGCACGAATACCATTTGGCCTTCTACCTTCTGTGGTAGAATTACTGCCGTGTCCACACGAGACTCAAAACGACGCCGGCAGTGAAGGCCAGGTTGACCGACCATGAGTGGAGCCTAGAGGAATTGCTGAGGACCCCGGCAACACACTGTTATCGAGTCCTGCCCTGCCAATGATCGCTTGGGCGCCAGGGGCGGCTTGTCCGGCCCTGCGATTCCAGGCAGCGGCAGACAAGCTGCCGCTGGCCCCCCTCTTCGTCTATACAGGACTCAATAAGACACTACCCAAATCTGAAATCTGGGCCCCTTCCGCCCCCCCAGCTTCCCCCTTTCCCGGGTTCCCGGCCGCCTCTAGAATGACGTTATGCCCTGGCGAACATTGGTTGCACTACCGGTTTACAACGAGGCGGCCCACGTGGCGGGGGTCCTGGACGAGGCCCTCTGCCACGGCCACGAGGTGCTGGTGGTCGACGACGGATCGACCGACGGAACCTCGGAGTTGCTGGCCGCGCGGGGCGACGTGCGGGTGATTACCCACGGGCGGAACCGGGGCTACGGGACGGCGCTGCGATCGGCGTTTGAGTTTGCCTCGGGGGGCGGCTACGAGGTGCTGGTTACGATCGACTGCGACGGCCAGCACGAGCCGCAACGGATCCCCTTGTTTGTCGAGGCCCTGGCCCCCGGCGGAAGCCGGGAGGTTGACGTCGTCTCCGGCAGCCGGTACCTGAAGCGGTTCCCCGGCGACAGTGCCCCCCCCGAAGACCGCCGCCGCATCAACCGCCTGATCACCCTGGAGCTGAACCGGCGGTTGGGATTGAATCTGACCGATGCCTTCTGCGGGTTCAAGGCGTTTCGCGTGGCGGCGCTCGCCCGGGTGGAGCTGACCGAGCCGGGCTATGCCATGCCGCTGGAGTTTTGGGTTCGGGCAGCGGAACTGGGCCTGAGGATTGTCGAGTTGCCGGTGCCCCTGATCTACTTGGACGAGAATCGCTCGTTCGGCGGTGCACTGGACGATGCGGACACGCGACTGGAGATTTACCGGAGGGTGCTGGAAAGGAGCCTGTCCGCCCGGCCCCCCCTGCGAAGCATCCTCGTTTCCCGGTGAAGAAGAAGCCGCATGAGCACCTGCTCGACGCCCATCGAGTACCGTCGGCTTCGCGCGCCAGCCGAGGATCGGACTGCGCTGGTCGAGCCGCCGTTTGGCCGGGTTGCCGGGGTGGTTGACGAAAACGTCCACCTTCGAGCAGGATACGATTACGATGTTCAGGGGCGCTCCCTGGCCGAGCTGTCCGAGCAGGCCCGCCGAGAACTGCTCTGCGAAGCCCGGCGCTGGGTGGCAGCCTATTGCGACGTCGGTTCATCCGGCGCGGGTCAGGGCGGTTTGATCTTTTTGGCCGGGCACCAGCCGGAGTTCTTTCATCCCGGCGTGTGGTTTAAGAACTTTGCCCTGGGCACGCTGGCTTGCCGGCACGGGGCCGTGGCGGTCAATCTGCTGATCGACAGCGATACGGTCAGGGACACGGCGCTGCGGGTGCCGGGAGGATCGGTGGCCGAGCCGCGAGTCGAGGCGATCCCGTTCGATCGGCCCGAGCCGAAGATCCCGTACGAGCTGCGGCGGATCGTCGATGGCCGGCTGTTTGCCGATTTCGGGCGCCGCGTGGCAGAACGGATTGCCCCGTTGGTTCCCGATCCGCTGATCGAGGCCTACTGGCCGCTGGTGCGACGGCGGATGCAGCAGACGGAGAATCTGGGGGCATGCCTGGCCCAGTCGCGACACCAGTTGGAGGGCCAATGGGGGCTTCAGACCTTGGAGGTTCCCCAGAGTCGGATCTGTGAGACCGAGTCGTTTTGCTGGTTTGCGGCCCACCTGTTGGCACGGCTTCCGCAACTGTGGAAGGCCTACAATGAGGCGGTCCGGGCATACCGCCGAGTGCATCGCACACGCAGTGCAACCCATCCGGTACCCGACCTGGGGGTTGACCGGCATGGGCTCGAAGCGCCGCTGTGGATCTTCTCGGCCGAAGATCCGCGGAGGCGGCGGCTGTTCGCCCGCCGACGGGGTGAGCGGATCGTGGTCTCCGACCGTCACAACCTGGAAATCGGCCTGCCGCTAAAGCCGGAGGGCGATGCGGCCCGGGCGGTCGAGCGGCTGATGGCACTTCGCGGCGAAGGTGTGAGCATCCGTTCTCGGGCCCTGATCACCACGCTCTGGGCCCGGTTGGCGCTGGGCGACCTGTTCCTGCACGGCATCGGCGGAGCCAAATACGACCAGGTGACCGACGTATTGATCGAACGGTTTTTCGGACTGCGGCCGCCCGGTTTTATGGTCCTCTCGGCCACTTTGCACCTGCCGATTGAGCGGCAGCGGGTGGGCGTTGAGCAATGCCGGGCCATTCGGCAGGAACTCCGCCGGCTGGTACATCATCCGGAGCGGTACGTCGACGCAGCCAACGGCAATTGGGCGGAAAGCGGCCGGAATCCGACGGAGCTGATTACAGAAAAGGCCCGTTGGGTGGAAACGCCCCAGACCTCCCAGAACGCTCGCATGCGGTGCCGGACCATCCGGCGGATCAACCGGGCCTTGCAGCCCTGCGTCGAAGCCCGGCGGAGGCAACTGTTACGGCTTCAAGCGGAGACGGCTCGGGCGTTACGGGCCGAACAGGTGTTGGCGTGCCGAGAATACGCGTTTTGTCTGTTTTCCGAAAAAACTTTTCGAGGATTCCTGGACGGGCTACTTCCCAAAGATGCCTGAACGTGGTCTGATACCGGTAGAGGCAGTGGCACGAGAGTCGGCCGGGCCAGTCGCGTGCCGCCGATGAGTGTAGAAACGGTCGCCACGCAGCGGGATCAGCGGAACAGAGAATTGGCATCGCCCCGAGGGCGGCGACGGATCGTTCCCGGCTCGCAGGAAGGATTCTTGCCCATGAGCGCAGGAGTTTCTCCGCCGTTATCGGCCAGATCAGCCCGCAGGAGGATTGCCGGCGCCGGCCTCCGCTTGCCGGTGGTCTCGGCGGGCGGCGCCGACCACGCCGCCATCTATTACTTTCTGACGGCCATCTTCCAGGGCCCCACGCGGAACGAGTTTCGCTCCTCGCTGGAGGATCCCTTCTATGAACCGCACGACCGGCTGATTGTCCGGCAGGGCAACCAGATCGCCGGCCACGTGCACCTCACGCACCGGGTGATGCAGTTCGGTGCGGAGCAGCTTCCCGTGGCCGGGCTGGGGTGGCTGGCCACCTCGCCGGAATGTCGAGGCCAGGGTTTGGGCAGCGGTTTGCTCCTGGCGGCAGAGAGGCACATGGCCCAAAGCGGCGCCCTGGTAGGGTTCCTGCGCACGGCAATTCCCCACTTCTTCCGCCGTACGGGCTGGGCGCTGTGCGGGCGGCACAACTACAGCCGGGCCGGCGCCCGGGCCGTGCTCTCCAGGCTGCTTTGCCGCGGGCTGATACGTCGCCGGCGCCGGCGGCGGCTGCAAATCCGCCCCTGGCGACGCTGGGAACAGGCCGCCCTGGTGCGGATCTACAACCAAAACCTTCCGGGAGCTTACGGCCCGCTGGAGCGGACCGAGGCCTACTGGCAGTGGCTCATCCGCCGTCAGGCCTACGACCACATCTACGTGGCCCTGGACGGCCCCGAACTGCTGGAGTTGGAGGAGATCAACACGCGGATCGTCGGTTACGCGGTCACCCGGGGAGACAAGATCCTCGAGCTGTTTTCCGCTCCCGACCGCCGCAAGGCCCTGGCGGAGTTGTTGGCCCGCACCTGTAGCGAGGCCATCGAGCACGATCGGCAGACGGTGCTGTTGCACGCCCCGACGGGCAGCCCGTTGCACAAGGTGTTTCGCAAGGCGGGTGGTTTTCGGCACCACCACGAGTCGGACCGCGGCGAGGTCTACATGGCCCGGCTGTTGGACCCGCTGAAGCTGCTCCGCCGTCTGTGCGGGGAGCTGGCCCGCCGCGCCGAGGAGGCCGGGGTGCCGCGGCCGCTGGAGCTGGGACTGCTGGTTGACGGCAAGAAGTACCAGTTGGAGATCACCCGCCAAGGCGCCCGGGCCGTATCGCGCCGGCTGGGCCGCAGCTACCTGCGGCTGAACGTGGCGGATTTCACCCGGCTGGTTTTGGGGCAGCTCGATTGGCAACGGGCGCTGTCCGAAGGCCGCCTGGAAGTCTCCACCGGCCTGGCCCGCGAAGCCGGCCCGGTATTGTTCCCCCGCCTGCCGCTGTGGCGTCCGCCGCTGGATGATCTGTTGGCGTAGGGTGACGGGGTGAGGGGGAGGTGGCGGCTTTGTTGCAGCCGGCGCGTAGGCGCGTGCCGGGAGCGTCCCGGGGGACGTTGTCCCCCGGCTATTGGCAACTGCCGGCGGGCACCTTGACGGCCGCTTTGACCTCCGTTAGGATCGACTAGGTACGGCCGCTGCAACGGGGGCATTGCCTAGTGGAGCGAGCCATGGGCTTGGTCAATGCAAAGATAGTGCTCAGGAACCCTGCAAAACCGGACATAGCGCCTATTGAAGTGGATGCGTTGGCCGATTCAGGTGCCGTCCACTTGTGCATCCCGGAGCACATCCAAATTCAGTTGGGGCTAGACGAGACCGATAGGAAAGAAGTGATCTTGGCGGATGGGAGCCGAAAGCTGGTTCCATACGTCGGTCCAATTGAAATCCGCTTCAAGAATCGCATCGGCTTTGCCGGAGCCCTAGTCATGGGCGATCAGCCGCTGCTTGGTGTGATTGCCATGGAAGACATGGATCTGCTGATCGATGCGAAAAGCCAGGCTCTGGACGTCAACCCGAGCAGTCCAAATATCGCCACTTCCGTGGCCAAGTAGTGCCTAGCAAGCTGCCGGAAAGCACGTTCAGCAATCGGGGGTTCGGGAGAAAGGGCAGTGCCGGGTGCCACGGGCATCTTGCCCGTGCGCCCCTCGCAGCACTGGCGACACGCCAGTGGCACCCAGCGTGGAGAAAAAGATGGATATGCGCGATACGATCGGGCTAGTTGCGGTTGGGCTTGGACTGCTCGTGGTAGGGGCGCTCACCCATGTTTACCAACTCTGGAGTTTCCTCGGAAACTACACGGTGCCCTGGTTCTGTTGTGCGGTGGCTCTTGCTTTGCTCCTGGTCCTCCTTGTCTCGCTCCTGACAGGAATCTCACCCGGGAAACTGCCCCTGTCTCGGGTCTTCGCAGTTATCCTTGGGTCGTCGGTCGCCGTCGGGCTCGGCATGCTTGTGGATGGCATTTCCTACGGCATCCTCGCAGACAGGACTAGCAGTCTCGCGGAGTGGGGAGGTTTCACCTTGATTCTCGTCGTTGTCTTCTGGATTCCAAGAGTCACACGAGAAGCCAATGCCGAACAAGGCCATTGAAGCGAGTCAGTAGGCCGCTCCCAGGGCGCGGTTTACTGGGCGCCTCATGGGCAACACGCCGATGGTCTCTTGACCCGGGACGAAGTCCCGTGCCTCATGGTTTCTAATGAAGCGCAGTCTGACGCGCGTGAAGCCTTCGCCGATCTGAGCGGCGATTGGGAAGGTTGCTATATGCAGGCGGGAGGTTCGCGGAAGATTACCGCGGTGATCGCGCAGACGGGGGAGCGGATTGCGGGGACGATGCGGGACTGGGAGACGGAGTTTGACCGGTCGCTGTTCGACGCCGTGCTGGAAGCGGGGCTTCCGCCCGGGGCCGACGAGCAGATTGACGAAAGCCTGCGGCGCCTGCATCCGGCCGAACGGAAGGAGCCGATCCGCAGCAAGTCGCGGCTGCCCTCCGATTCGAAACTGGAGGGGACCGTCCGGGGCGGTTTCGTCGCCTTCACGAAGACCTATCAAGGGCAGCATTTCAGCGGATACCAGATAGGCAGCCAAGAGGTGGGCTGGAGCGGCGAGGGTCACGCCGTCCGGTACAGCGGGCGGATCGAGGCGGACGGCAACCGCATCGAAGGGGTCTGGACGATCTCCGAGGCGGACTCGCCGCAAAGGGCCGTCCAGGGGCCGTTCTGGCTGGAACGGGTGGCGGGAAGCGTCTAGTGGCCGACGTACCGTCGGCCGCTAAACGATCCGGTGGCTGACTGATCCGCGCTAGAGCACCTTGGTGAACCCCGGCACGGCGACCGGATATTGGCCTTTTTCGTTGGCTATCACCGGGGCGGGGGCGTCGAGGCTTTCAATCTGCTCCAGCCCGGGGGCCTGCTCGAGGTTCGAGGCCAGGGCTTGCTCCCAGGTGATCTCCTGGCCGGATTCGGCGGCCATGCGGCCGAGGATTCCGGTCATGGCCGCATAGGCGCAGCGTTGGGTCTCGTTGTGGGGCTTGTCCTGGCGGATGGCCTCGAAGAGCACGTCGTGCTCGACCTGGTACGGGCTGGGCCTGGGCCCCTTGTGCTGCCAGACCAGATTCTCGGCCGTCTGGTTGTGGGCTTTGTAGATACGGGGATCGGGTTGCCCTTCGCCGAGCACGGCGGAGCCTTTGGTGGCGTGGATCTTGTCGCCGAAAAAGCCCCAGCAGTTGGCCATGTGCCGGCCTTGGGCAAACAGCCGTGTGCCGTCGGGGAAGGTGTATTCCACCGCAAAGTGGTCGAACATCTGATCGGCCTGGGTACGGGCCTCGCGGCCTCCCTGGCCCTGGGCCGAGACGGGCCAGGCGTCCTTGACCCAGCAGCAGACGTCGAGGTTGTGGATCAGCCAGTCGAGGAGGAAGCTACCGTTGATCCAAGTGAAACAGGAGTAATTGCGGATCTGGTGGGCCAGTTCGCTCACCCCGGCGGGTTTGGGAGCCAACCCCACGGGGCCGTGCTCGCGGTAGGCCCAACAGGTGATGACCTCGCCGATGATGCCGTCGTGTATCTGGCGGACCGCCTCTTGCAGCGGGATGTAGTGGCGGCTCATCAGGCCGCCGGCGATCTTGAGGTTCTTTTTCTGGGCCGCCTCGCCGGCCTTGAGCACGCGGCGGATGCCCGGGGCATCGACGGCAAACGACTTTTCCATGAAGACGTTGCGGCCCTTTTCCACGGCGTATTCCAGATGGATGGGCCGGAAGCAGGGAGGCGTGGTCAACAGCGCCACGTCGCTGCCGTCGAGCGTGTCGATGGCCTTCTTGAAGGCGTCCAATCCGACGAAGCGTCGCTCCGGCGGCACCTCGACCTTGTCGCCAAACCTCCCCGACAATCCCTTGTAGCTGCCTTCCAGGCGGTTCTCGAAGACGTCGGCCATGGCCCAAAGCTTGGTGGGGCCCTTGGTAGAAAGCGCCTCTCGTGCGGCCCCGGTCCCGCGTCCTCCGCAACCGATCAGGGCCAGTTTGATGGTGTTGTCTTCGCCGGCATAGGCCCGGGCCGTCAGGGCACCGGCCAGTGCCGCGCCGGCCAGGCCGCTGCCCGAGCGCTTGAGAAACTCACGCCGCGAGGAAGATTTGCCAGGGTGGTGTTGAGCGTTCATTTGGCAACCCTTTCTTTACTGTTGGGACACAGACACGTCGCCTGGAACCGTTGATAATCCTTGAGAATCCCTCGGGAACCCCCCGGGCGATGCGGTTCCTATTGTCGTGGGAACCACTCGCGTTGTCAACTAGTTGAGGGCATGCGGGAATTCCACCGGTGAAAAACCCCTTGTAAGGCGTCTCCGACGGCGACCGGGCGATTCTCCGGTCCCAGTCGCCGACAGAGTCGCCTCCCACAACTTCGGACATGATGCTCACAGTCGGAATTAGGAAGGTTGGGGGGTGGGGGTCTTGCTAACCGGTGCCCCGCAACGCTAGAATTGCTGCCAACGGCCTGCTGGTCCCCCTTCCGCTCAAAGGAGGATCGGCCAGGGCATGAAGCGGGGCACGTGCGGCGGTGTGCTCCGCGGAAGGAAGCGGCAACCGCAGACGCTGTGATTAACCTCGACATCCGACACCGGCACAGGAGATCTCTTGATGAGTGTAACCGAACGTATCACGCGACGCGACTTCATCGGCGGGGCTGCTGCCGCATCGTTTGCGGCCCCCTGGATCATCCCCGGCTTCGCCCTGGGGGCCGACGGCTCCACTCCGGCCAACGAGCGAATCACCATGGGGGCGATCGGCATGGGAGGGCAGGGTACCGGCGACATGGGAGGATTGATGGGCCACCGCGAGGTGCGGATGGTGGCCGTGTGCGATCCGGTGCCCCAGCATCGCCAGCGAGCCAAAGACCTCGTGGACGAACGTTATAAGAGCAAGGACTGCAAGGCCTACAACGACTTCCGCGAGGTGCTCCTGCGCGACGACATCGACGCCGTGCTGATCGGTACCCCCGATCACTGGCACGCGATTATCGTCATCCAGGCCTGCCGGCACGGCAAGGACGTCTATTGCGAAAAGCCCGAGACGTTGACCGTCCGCGAGGGTCGGGCGATGGTCCGGGCCGCCCGGCGCTACGACCGGGTCGTCGCCGGGGGCAGTCAGCGGGTGCTGGGAGACTACGGCAACTGGCCGCGGCTGGTCCGCGGCGGGACGCTGGGAGAGATCCGCGAGGTGTACGTCGACTGTGGCGGGCCGTCGGGCGACTGCTACCTGCCCGAGGAGCCCCTGCCGGCGGGCCTGGATTGGGACATGTGGCTGGGACCGGCCCCCTGGCGGCCGTTCCACTCGAACCTGATTCGCGGCGGGTTTCGCCCCTATCGCGACTATTCCGGCGGGGGCATGACCGACTGGGGCGCCCACCGGTTCGGCGCCGCGACGTTTGCGGTCGGCGTGCACAAGACGGGTCCGGTCGAGATCATTCCGCCGGACGGTAAGGACGTGGAGCGGTTGACCTACCGCTACGCCAACGGCCTGTTGATGTACCACAAGGGTACCAGGGACATCACCTACATAGGGACCGAGGGCGAGTTGCGGCCGGGCGATCGGCGTCCGGATCCCGGACCGGTGGAAATCGAGGGCTATCGGGGCCGCGGGGGGATCTTCGGCGACTTCGTCGCCTCGGTGCTGACGCACCAGAGGCCCTTCCGCGACATCGAGATCGCCCACCGCGCCTGCACGGTCTGCCACCTGGGCAACATGGCCTACTGGCTCAAGCGGCCCCTGAAATGGGACCCGGACAAAGAAGAGATCGTCGGCGACCCGGAGGCCGCCCGGTGGCTGGATCGGGCCAAGCGGGAGCCCTGGACGTTGTCGTGAACCTTCACGGCCGACATCCGCATCGTGCTGCAACGTGATGCATTGCGAGATCGCCGTTTAGCGGGCTTACCTTGCCCGCCGTCGTATGCGTCGAAAGCTCACGACGACCACACGGCGGGCAAGGACATCTTCTGCGAGAAGCCGATCGGCCGGTGCCGCTTCGTCTCGCGGAGCGAGACGGCTACTTTGGCTGCGACTTCGCCGCGCTAGGCTGAAGGACAAGCTACGTGCCCGATTGGCCTCTTGCAATCCGGTTGCCCCGTCGTAATAATGGGCGGCGCTGCCGGTTTGCCGGAGGGTACAGGGGTCGAACCAAGAAGCCCTGTTCTGCTTTGGCCAGAAGGAAGGAGGATAGCCATGCCGATCGAAGTCCGCAAGCCCACGCCGGAAGAAGAGGCCCGAATGAAGGCCTGGCCCACCTGGGAGAAGGAGCCGTCGGAGTTTCCCTGGCACTACGACCAACAGGAGACCTGCCTGGTCCTGGAAGGGGAGGTCACGGTCGAGGCACCGGACCAGACGGTTTCGTTCGGGCCCGGCGACTGCGTGATCTTCCCGCGGGGGCTGGACTGCACCTGGAAAGTCCGGAAGACGATTCGCAAGCATTACCAATTCCAGTAGTTCCAGATTTGAGCGAGGGGTGCCTGGGGTCGAGCGCAGTGAGCCCCCAGTTGGCCGAGTTTCCGGGGGCTCGCTGC
>CAZUAM010000112.1:0-7447 GCA_964618095.1 uncultured Planctomycetaceae bacterium
CATGAAATTGACTTACGAAAAACTCAGCCGAGCATCTACTACAATTAATGCAAGACGGATATCATTACTTTACATTTGCCTGGCAATAAGCCTTCAAAGATGCGATGCTGAGAAGGTAATTCAATCTCAGAAACCGCCGGAAATAATACACAACTGCTCTGCAGGCAGTACAAGGCCGTCTGTGAAAATCGATGCGACCAAGACAGGTCAACCAATTTCAAAGTACATCTATGGGCAGTTTATTGAACATCTTGGCCGGTGTATCTACGGCGGCATCTGGGCCGAGATGCTCGAAGACCGCAAGTTCTACTTCCCCGTCACGGCGAAGTACAGTCCGTACCGCTATCCCCGGGGCGCGGACCGCAACGTCGCGATTCCCGTGGTGGCGGCTTCGCCCTGGGAGATCATCGGTGAGGCCGACTCGGTCGAGATGGTCCAGGAAGACTCGTTCGTGGGCGAGCAGACGCCGTTGATCGCTTTGGGCGGAGGGATTCGCCATAAGGACCTGGGGCTGGTCAAGTCGAAAGAGTACGTGGGCTACGTCTGGTTGAAACCCGCCGGCGACGGCACGACCGTGCAAGTGTCGTTGCGCTGGGGGGAAGGGCCCCAGCTTGGGGATCGCACCAGGATCACCAACGCCTCGAACCGGTACCGGAACTACCCCTTGCGTTTCACGTCCGGTGCCGACACGGACCAGGGCATGCTCGAGATTCGGGTCACCGGCGGCGGGCCCTGCCTGGTAGGCACCGTGTCGCTCATGCCCGCCGACAACGTGGAGGGAATGCGGGCCGACACGCTTGCGGTCCTTAAGCAGCTCGATTCGCCGGTCTACCGCTGGCCGGGCGGAAACTTCGTCAGCGGCTACAACTGGAAGGAGGGGATCGGCCAGCGCGACCGCCGGCCGCCGCGCAAAAACCCCGCCTGGACGGGCGTGGAGCACAACGACTTCGGCATCGACGAGTTCATGACCTATTGCCGCCTGCTGAAGACCGAGCCGCTGGTGGTCGTCAACAGCGGAGAGGGCCAGGCGAAAAGCGCCGTCGAGGAGCTTCAGTACGCCAACGGCGCGGCCGACACGCCGATGGGGAAGCTGCGGGCGGGCAACGGCCATCCCGAGCCCTACAAGGTCAAGTGGTGGGGCGTCGGTAACGAGATGTACGGTCGCTGGCAGCGCGGTCACATGCCCCTGGAAAAGTACATCCAGAAGCACAACCAGTTCGCCGAGGCCATGCGGGCGGAGGATCCGGCGATCAAGCTGGTCGCCGTGGGGGCCGTGGGCCCGTGGAGCGAGGGCATGATGCAACACTCCGCCGACCACATGGACCTCGTGAGCGAACACTTCTACGTGCAGCAGCGGCCGGGGCTGGCTGCTCACGTCCGCCAGGCCCCCGACCGCGTTCGCTCGATCGCCGAGGCCCACCGCCGGTATCGCCGGCAGTTCGAGTCGCTCAAGGGCAAGGATATCCGCATTGCCCTCGACGAATACAACCACTGGTACGGACCGCACGTCTTCGGCGAATTGGGCACGCGATACTTCTTGAAGGACGGCCTGGGGATCGCCGCCGCGCTGAACGAGTTCGCCCGCCAGAGCGACATGTACTTCATGGCCAACTACGCCCAGACGGTCAACGTGATCGGCTGTATCAAGACCACCAAGACGGCGGCGGCCTTTGAGACGACGGGCTTGGTGCTGATGCTCTACCGCAGGCACTTCGGCGTGATGCCCGTCGAGGTCACCACCGAGGAGCCGCTGGACGTGGCGGCCGCCTGGACGAAGGATCGCAAGACGCTTACCGTGGCGGTGGTCAATCCGACGATGAAGAAGCTGGAGATCCCGCTGGCCGTGGAAGGCGCCAAACTCAGCGGGACCGGCCGCCGGTGGCAGATCGCTGGCGACGACCCGATGGCCTACAACGAGCCGGGCAAGGAGCCCAAGGTCACCATCGAGGAGACGGCAGTCAGCGGCGTGTCAGACAAGCTGCCGGTGGCGCCGTGCAGCGTGACGTTGTATGCGTTGGGTGTCGAGTAGCTCATCCAGAAAGCCGCGACCGCCGGTCGCAATGCCACCGGAGTTGTCGAAGGGCAAGTTCGTCTTGTTGCATTCGCTGATCGCCCCGCCCACGAGGGGGGGTCGGACGCGCCGACATTCCAGGGACCACGCCCTCCCGAGCGGGGCTATTCTCGCAAAGGGCGAAGTTGTCATCTCTTGACAAGCGCCAAGTGCGGCTGGCTGGCCGCTGAGGGCATCCAAACCGCCCTAGGCCCGTTCTGGGCGTCCCGGTAGAATGGGCCGTTCGATGGGCGGTTACCGGGGAGGATTCTTGTTGTTGTAAGTCGAGACTGCAAAATATGTTACGCTATTGGACTGCGGGCGAGTCGCACGGCAAGGCGTTGGTGGCGTTGGTCGACGGGTTCCCGGCCGGGGTGAGCCTCGATACCGATCTGATCGACGCCGAACTCCGCCGCCGGCAGGGTGGATACGGCCGCGGCGGCCGTCAAGAGCTGGAGCGCGACCGCGCGGAGATCCTCAGCGGCACCTGGCGGGGCGAGACCCTGGGCAGCCCGATCGCGCTGGTGGTGCCCAACAAGGACTACAAGCTCGAGCAGATGGAGGACCTCCAGCGGCCCCGACCGGGGCACGGCGATCTGAGCGGGTCGATCAAGTACCTGGGCTCGATCCGCGCGATCCTCGAACGGGCCAGCGCCCGGGAAACGGCCGCCCGGGTTGCCGCCGGGGCGCTCACGAAACAACTGCTGGGCCCCTTCGGAATCACCGCCCTCGGCTACGTGGCCGAGGTGGGCCCGATCGCCGTCGAAGCGAAGTCCGGCACGCTTCAAGAGCAGCGGGCCCTGCGCGACGCCAGCGCACTGTATACGCTCGACCCCGACCAGGACGAGCGGATCAAGGCCTTGATCGACAAGATGCAACAGCAGGGCGACACGCTGGGCGGGGTGGTCGAGGTCCGCGTGGAGGGCGTGCCGTTCGGCCTGGGCACGCACGCGCAGTGGGAGCAGAAGCTCGACGGTCGGCTGGCCCAGGCGGTGATGGCCGTCCAGGCGATCAAGGGGGTGGAGATCGGCCCGGGGTTCGAGATGGCCCGGCGGCCCGGCTCCCAGGTGCACGACCCGATTCAATACGACCCCGACCAGGCCGATACGCCCACGCTGGGCCTTGTGCGGCCGACGAACAACGCCGGCGGGCTGGAGGCCGGGATGAGCAACGCCCAGCCGATCGTAGTGCGGGCCGCGCTAAAACCCATCAGCACCCTGACCCGGCCGCTCGAATCGGTCAACCTGCAAACCCTACGGCCCCAGCCGGCCTCCTTCGAACGCAGCGACGTCTGCGCCGTGGCCGCGGCCAGTTGCGTGGTCGAGAACGTGGTGGCCTTCGAGATCGCCCGGGCGATGATCGACAAGTTCGGCGGCGACAGTCTGGCGGAGATGCAGGCCCGCTGGAGGGTGTTCCACGAAATGGCGCGGAAGAAGCTGGAAGGATAGAGATTCAGCCGCCGGGCTTGCCCGGCGAGTTAGTAGGATGATCAGTTGGCCCGCAAGCTTTCCCTGGTTCCCAAGCTCCAGCTTGGGAACCAAGTGACGGCGAGAGGTGGCCGGGCAGGGGCGGTTCCCAAGCTGGAGCTTGGGAACCAGGTGGATATTCCTTTCCTGAGTGTCAATAAATGGCGGGTAAATGGTGGGCCGAACGGTGAGCAAGGATGTTCCGACTGCATGAGAATACGCGGCGGCGGATCTGCCGTGCAGCATTCTTCTTGTTGTGCGTCTTGCCCACCGCCGGGGTGTCGGTCTGGTGCGCACGGCGGCACCTGCCGGGGGTGGCCGGCGCCGAAGCCCGAGAATTGCAGCGGGAACTGGGGCTGGACGTCTCGCTCGAGGGGCTGCGGCACCTGCGGCCCGGGGGCGTGCTGTATGAAGGGCTGGAACTGTCCGATCCGGAGACGGGCCGGCTGGTGCTGCGGTGCCGCGTCTTGGAGGCCGATTGGGAGCAGACCACCGACGGACAAGGACGGCGCCGGGCATCGCTGGTGTTGATCGCCTCGCAGCCGGAAATCGAGGCCGCCGCGGTGGATCAGCTCAGAGAGCTGCTGGGCCGGATGCTGCGACGCCGAACCGGCCGCCCACAGATGGACGTGCGACTGGCGGCCGGCCAACTGACGCTTCGCTCAGCCGGCGGCTCGCAGACGTTGACCGAACTCGAGGGCAGTATCGAGTCGTTTCCGGACGGGACCCGGTCCGAGGCGAGTTTTCGGCTTGCCGGGATCGACACGCCCCAGCCGATCCGAATCCGTGTGGTCCGCAACCGCCAGACCACGCCGCCGGCGAGTGCCTTCGAGCTGGACACCGGCGGCGGTGCCGTGCCCTGCGATCTGTTGGCCATGGGATTGCCCTGCCTGGAGCGGTTCGGCCCGCGAAGCCGATTCCGGGGGTACATCTGGGTCAACCAGACAGGCGACGGCCGGACGACCGCCCACTGGGCGGGCGAACTGGCCGGGCAGGTGTTTGACCTGGACCTGGACGACCTGGTAACCGGGCACTTCCCACACAAGCTCAGTGGCACGGCCCAGGTGACCGTCCACTCGGCCCGATTCCGCGGAGATCGCCTGGAAGAGGCCGCGGGCACGCTGACGGCCGGCCCGGGGGTGATCAGCCGTTCGCTGATCGACGCGGCCGTCGAGCAGTTGGGACTGGCACGGGGTGCGGAGCCGGAGGCGCCGGGCGATCTTGTGCCGTACGGGCAACTGGCGCTGGCCTTCTTGATCGATTCGCGCGGCCTTCAACTGCAAGGTGGGTGTTCGGCGTCGGCTCCCGGGGCGATCCTGGTGGACCGTCAGGGCCGGTTGCTGAGCCAGCCCACCTTGCAGCCCCAGCCGGTGGTTGCCCTGGTGCGGATGCTGGTTCCGGCCAGCCGGCACCAGGTTCCCGCCACCCGTCAGACCGACTGGCTGATCGGGCTGCTGCCGATTCCGGAAATCGTCCCGCCCGAGGACGCTCAGCCCGCGATCCCGCAGGCCCGGCTGCGGTTAGACCGGGGGGAGAATCTGTAACGCGGCGGGCAGTCGCTGGCGGGATCCCACCGCTGATGACGGTGGCATCAGGTGCGTGCGGCAGGCGTCAGCGTCTCGATCAGGTAGCGGAGCGCGGCGGCGAGCAAGAACAGCCACTGGCAGAGGACGACGGTGCCGACGTAGAACAGACCACCGGAGCCTCCGGCGTAGGTGTGCAGTCCGCTGCGGAGCAGGTAGTTCACGCCGTACCAGGCCATCACGATGGAGGTCACGCCCAGCACGGAAGCAAACGCCAGGCCGAAATCGCCCGACCAACCGGCGTAGCGGCTGTGGAGGACCGCCAGGTAGACCAGCAGGCAGATCAGCGCCCAGACCTCCTTGGAATCCCAGTTCCAGAACCGGCCCCAGGCGACGTCGGCCCAGAGCGCGCCGAGGATCGTGCCGATGGCCAACAGCAGGACGGTTACCTGGATCGGCTTGTAGGTGAACCGGGCCAAGGTGGCGCAGGCCTCGGGAGGACGGCGTGGGGTCGCGATTGGGGGGGCCGGATCGTCGCGCCCCAAGCCGGGCGACCCGGCGGGCACGTTCGGATCGCGGTAGCGGCCGAACAGGTAATGGCCCAGCGCGATGTTGCCCAGTCCCCAGGCCAGCACCGCGGCCCCGTAACTGGCGGTGATCGAGAGCACGTGCACGGTCAGCCAGAAGTTATCGCGGAGGATGGGCATCAGGGCCCGGATGTCCTTGTCGAAGATCGGTGCAAAGTACGCCAGCAGCAAGGCCAACAGCCCGACTGCCGCCCCCACGGCCGCGTACGGCCTGCCCCGGATCACATCTTCGAGGGTCCTTGCCACGCGCCCACCCGACCAACTCATCGGCACGGTTACCAAAGACAATACCGCGGCCAGGATCAACCGGGACCCGTGCCAGACCGCCCACACCAGCAGGCACAAGCCTACCACCCAGGTGAGCACGCCGTTGGCCGAGGGAATCGACGAGCCCACGTCGGTGGTGGGCCGCAGATTGACGATTGTCCGGGCCCCGCCCGATCCGTAGGGCATCACCACCAAGATCAGGAACATCAATACCATCAGCGGCGCCCGAGGAAGCAGCAACAGCCGGTTTCCAGTGACCCGCCAAGCCTTCGTGATGCCCGGGCGGAGCAACGGCAACAGCGTAAACCACAACCCCAACGTCCCCGCCATCAACGCCACGAACACGACTGTCTCGAACATGTTGGTCACGGAGACCCAACCGGTAATGATGGTCCGCAGAGTGAGAACGTAAACAATCACCAGTTGGCCGAGAATCAGCGCCAGGATCCCCATCCAAAACATCGGCTGTCGCGCCAGCACAAACGAGAGACCAAGGCAAATCGTCGCCAGCAGGCAAACCACCCACGACCACCAGAACGGGTCCGCTCGATTGTAGTGCAATTCCAGGTCGGTGTAGCCCTCCGGCGGATAGGCCGTGGCGGCCAGCATGCTCTCGATATCCTGCTCTTTGCCCGGGATGCGAAGCTGCCTGCGGCGCGGCTCGATCTTCTCGCCGAGTGTGCGGACCGCCGCGGCGAACTGATGCATGGCGACGTTGAATCGCTGCGGGCGGTCGGAGGCTTCGCGGTCCAAATAGGCGGCCTTTACCCGGTCGAAGGCCCGGCGGACCCGGTCCAGTTCGTCCTGCGGATATTCCTTCAGCAGGATGCCGGAGCCGAGCAAGAGGGTCTGGAGGCTGAGCCAGGGCTGATTGTCGTCGTCCAGATCGCGGTCCGCCTTCAGCGCCGCCGGGCTGAGCGCCGGCACCAGCCGCAACGAGTGTCCGTTGTCGTATAGGGCCATCTGCGTTTCGTCGGCCACTCGGGCGAGCTCGGCGGTCTTGGCGGCCAGTTCGTTGATCGCGGCGCGCTGCCGGTCATCGATCGATTCGTCGCGGAACTCCCGACGGCAGACCGCGTCGATCTGCTCGGCGAGTCTGTTGGCCGACCGGCGAAACGCGGCCAGCAACGGGTCCGCATCTTCGATCGTGAAGCCGTCCTGCCTGATCAGCCGGACCAGTTTTTCCAGCGCTTCCGTTACGTCTTCGATCGACCGCTGGGAACCCGGTTCGTCCGGCGGTTGGGACAGGCCGCGGAGGCCCCCTTCCAGGTCCCGCCAGGAGTGGGCCGCGGTGGCCAGCTTCTCGAAGAAGCGGCTGCGGCTCTCGGCAGGGGCGGCCGGCTGGAACGTCACCAGGCGGTACAACGTGTACGCTTCGTACAGCTCGCTGATCTTCTTGTCCCCTCCCGAGGGCTTCAGCTCCCTGCCGGCGGCCCGAGCCCAGCGCTGTTGCTGGCGGAGGTGCTGGAGCCTTTCCCAGAAGCGGTCCGCGCCCAGGAGTTGCCGGGGGGAAACGTGCTCCAGGCGGCGTCTTTGCTTGTTTCTCAGCGGCAG
>CAZUAM010000112.1:7457-14213 GCA_964618095.1 uncultured Planctomycetaceae bacterium
CAGAAACACCTCCCGGAGTTGCCCGTCCGCCGCGATCAGCAACGGGGCCCGTTCCCACTTCTCCGGCTCCACCATCCAACTGAACAACAGCTCGGCGGCATCGAACTTTTGCGGCTTGTCTTCGGGAAAGAGTAGCCGGGCCTTGCTGGTCTGGGGGATCCCGGAGGGATCGAGGGTGGGGCGGGCGCTGCCGCAGATCTTGCGGACTACCGAGCGGGCGAAGCTGTCCAGCGGCATCAATCGGCCGCGGTCGAACACCGGCATTCGCTGCCAGGTGCTCCAGTCAAGCCGCGTCGAATCGTCTCCCCAAGCCGCACCCGCGGCTGCCAACGAGAAGACGATCGACAATAGGATGCGTTGACGGAACATAGGAGATCTCACGATAGCCGCCCGATGCGCCCCGGCGGTGCCCGGTTCGGCTGCTTACGGCTCCGGGCTGCTGCGATTTCGAGAAAGATAGGTCCTCATATAGAAAGTGATCAGGATGCCGGCGCAGATCAGCAGGCAGCCGAGATACTTCAGCCCTCGGCCGGGGTCATAGTTGACCGCCAGAAACGACTGGAAGAGCCGGTCCCGCCGCTGCTTTCCGCCGACCAACTGCTCAAACTGCGGATCGCCCGGCTTCAGCGGCCCCTTATAACTCGACTGGTACAGCCGGTAGGACCGCCCGCTGCGGGGATCTGAAAAGTTGACCGGGGCGTTGAGCGTGATCAGCACTTTCTTTTGCAGTAGCTTGTCCTGGTCGCGGCGGTCGCAGAAGTCGACCAGGCTGGAATAGTGCGAGACCGCACTGCTGCCGGGGTCCAGCTTGCGGCTGAACTTGTGGAGGAAGACCTGGAAGCCGACGTCAATCTCATCGTAAGGCATGCTGACCGCTACCCGCCGGTCCTTGCCCTGGAGCACTCTGCGATAAGCCGACGGGAGGGTGGAGATCTCCGTCATGCCCAAGGGCAGTCCGGCCAGCCAGAATTCTCTGCGCGTCCCGTCCACGCTGAGCCGCAGCCGGGCGCGACGCTGTTTCTCCGCCGGACTCTTGTCCCTCTCGAAGGCCACCGGCAGAATCTTGATCTGCGGCCTCTCGCTGGCAATGAACTCCTCGACGGAGATCGCCACGGCGTCAGAGGTTCCTTGGAACGCCGCCACCTCCGTGCCGTCGGTCGGCAGTCGGGCGATCGGGCCCACCGTGGGGGCACGCCAGGTGCGATAGTAGAGCGTGCCGTCCGTCCCCTGGAGAATGTCGATCCTCGGTCTTGGAGCACTGCCGGGAGTTCTCGCGTCCCGGGGTTGGTCACCGTCGTCGGCGACTTGCTGCCGGGGATCAAACCAGTAGCTCCCGAACACCCCGTGCGGCCGGTCGTGGTAGTTGCGGTCGGGGAACTCGGCCAAGAGCACCATTCGCTGCGGGGGATCCTGCTGGTGATGAATCTGTAACAGGACGGCGACGGGGTTGGAGACCGACTGGACCAGTTCGAGCTCCAAACCGGTATCACCCAGCGGTTGCCGCTGCTGCTGCTGGAAGCTGTCCACGGGAAGATGGAAGCTTTGGCCGCCCGCGTGCAGGACGATCTGGCCTTGCGGCCCCAGGGCGCCTCGGGGGCCCGAATGGCGAAAGGCCCTGGTTTCGGCCTCGCTATCGGCCATCCAAAAGACGAGCCTCTGCCCCGTCGATAAATCGCGGCGGCCGGCACTTTGCACGCCGCGCGACGACTCAATCGCGAGTTCGATCGACTCGCCCGGCTCGTCTGAAAGGGATCGGCCGGGCGAAGCACCTGAGCGGCTCCGCAGCCTGAGTCGGGGGACTGCGATCTCCTGGGAGTCGCTGTAGTAGTCGAGCACCTCGAGCTTGATCCGGTCGCGATCGTAGACCACGCCGCGGTCGCGGCGGGCCAGGCACCAGGGAAAAGGGAACATATAGTCGTAGTCGTCCCAATTGAAGGGTCCGGCAACAAACGGGATGGTGATCGTCTCCGGCTCCGGCGCCGAGTTGGCCCCGACGGGCAGGAGGGAATTGCCGGTCTTCTGCGGATTCTGCCTGGCCTCTTCCGGGTAGATGACCAGCTTCAGGCTTTGGGAGTCCTGGAAGGCACGCCACGCCGCCTGGTCCTCGAAGACGGACAAGTGGGCGTCGATCCCGCCGCGATGCGTCAGCAGGGCTCCGACCAGCAGGATCAGAATCCCGGCATGTGTGATCAGGAAACCGGTCTGGTGTCTCTTCCACCAGATGTGGACTCCCATGGCGTAGAGCACGTTGACCCCCGCCAGGACGACCAAGCCCCTGACTAACCAGGTTCCGAGCAACAAGAACCACCATGTTGCCTGGGGGCCGAAGTGATGCCCGAACAAACGCTGACACAGCAACCCCAGGATCGCGGCAAACAAAAGGGAGAGCATCAAGAAAAGCGACCCGAGAATCAGCCATCCGGGAAAGGGCTTCAGGAGGCCGGCGGAGTACTCCTTCCAGGGAAACCGTCTCAACACGGCGGCCAGGACATTCAGTCCCAGCAGCGTGTTGAGGGCCAAGAACCACCACCCTCCATAGAACCCGTAATGGGCCGCCTTCGACCTGTCCCCGAAGTGGCTTTCCACGATCGTGGCCCAGGCCAGGACGATCGCACACAGCGCGATCAGCACGACCGCCAACCTTAGCGACGCGCACGCCCTGCAAAGCCAGAGCGCCAAGCAGGCCGGCAGGGTTTGGTCGGACGAGCCTGGGCGGGAACGCGTCATGCGCGGAGGGGTTTGGTGTATGGATTGCCCATTGCGGCTGCCGCCGGCGGACATTGCCGATGCCATCGACAGACAACCCGGGGGGTCGGCGGCCAGCGGAC
This sequence comes from uncultured Planctomycetaceae bacterium, assembly GCA_964618095.1. Lineage (GTDB taxonomy): Bacteria > Planctomycetota > Planctomycetia > Pirellulales > Thermoguttaceae > CAZUAM01. The sequence continues at coordinate 10,286 of CAZUAM010000112.1, forward strand.
GGACGCAGGTGGACTGACGATTTGGGTGCCGGTGGCGGCCATCACCACCAGACGACAGGCAAACTGCCCGCAGCACGCACCTCCCTTAACATCTTATCATAGCCCAGGAAGCGGGGAAAGGGTAGACGCTCGGCAGCGATGGGCAAGCCGCCGCCGGCACCCAAGCTCTGGGTTCGATCTTGACACACCGCCACCAACTCATCGCGGGTGCCAGGGGCAGCTTGCCCGCCCCTGCGACACGAAGGCCGAGATGCCGAGCTGAAGTGCCGCGCCGCCCCCGGGCCCGTGGCACGTTGACGGCCGGATAGTCACTGGCGTAGAATAACGTTTCCCCCAGAAGTGCGCCTCTGCGTGTTGGGCCAGGGCTGCGAATTGGCGTCGATGCTGGTCTCCGTGTGCCATTTGAAGCGTAGGATTGTCGGGGATTTATTGGCGGCAGCCGAGTCAGGTTGGTCATGATATGAGTGGAGGAGCGGAGAAGGGCGAGCAGGGTGCCTTGGCCACTTTCGCTCTGATTTCGGAGGGTGGCGACGATGCAGGTCGAGATCCGGTGCCCCAACCCTGACTGCGGTCAGAGTTATCAGATTGACCAGTCCCAGCTCGACCGCGTGGCACGGTGCGAGAAGTGCGGCCGGACGTTTGTCACCCACTCGGTCCACGAAACGTCGGCCGATGCAGGCCGGCCATCGGTGGCAACGCAACAGCCGCAGGCGGAACTTCCGCAGGCGCAGCGAGCGCGGGTGCCTTCGTCCCCACTGCCGGATGCAGATCTTCCCCCGGAGGACGTTCCGCAACAGATCGGCCGCTTCAAGATCCGCCGGCGGTTGGGCGCGGGGGCCTTCGGGGCGGTCTACCGGGCCCACGACCCGGTGCTCGACCGCGAGGTGGCCCTGAAGGTGCCGCGGGCAGCGGTGCTGGAAAAGCCGGAGGCCCGAGCCCGGTTTCTCCGCGAGCCGAAGGCAGCGGCTCAACTTCGCCATCCGCACATCGTCCCGGTCCACGACGCCGGCAGCGACGGCGAGCACTACTACATCGCCTCGGCCTTCATCGAGGGCCGCACCCTGGAAGAGGTGATCGAGGACGAGCCTCCCGACTTCCGGCGGGCAGCCGGGATCGTCCGTGACCTGGCCGATGCGTTGGACTACGCGCACGAAATGGGCGTGGTCCATCGGGACGTCAAACCGGCCAACATCATGATCGACAGCCGCGGCCAGGCGCTGTTGATGGATTTTGGGTTGGCGCGGTTGGAGAGTGCGGAGGAGAAGCTGACCCAAGACGGTTCGCTGATGGGCACGCCGGCCTACATGGCCCCCGAGCAGGCGGACAGTTCCATCGGCGAGGTGGGCCCGGCCAGCGACCAGTACAGCCTGGGCGTGGTCTTGTACGAGATGCTCTGCGGCCGGACGCCTTTCAGCGGTCCGCCGGCGGTGCTGATCCACAACGTCTTGCACCAGACCTCTGACCCACCGCGAACCATCGATCCGCAAATCCCCCGCGACCTGGAGACAATCTGTCTGAAGGCGATGGCCAAAGGGCCACAGGAGCGCTACGGCGGCTGCGGCGTCCTGGCGGAAGACCTCCGGCGGTGGCTTGAAGACGAGCCGATCCGGGCCCGCCGAATGGGCCCCATCGAACGCGCCGCTCGCTGGTCCCGGCGCAATCCCTTGGTGGCCACACTGGTGGCGGCGATCATGCTGGTGACGGTCGCCGGCCTGGCGGCTGTCACCTGGCAGTGGCAACGTGCAGAACTGAACCGTACACTGGCCGAAGGCAACTTGACGGAGGCCCAGCGGCAACAGAGTCGAGCCGAAGCCAACCTGGCCAAGGCAAACCGGCATCGGATGGCCGCGGACAGGAACTTTGCAGAAGCCGAGAGGCAGCGCAAGGAGGCCGAGAGTTCACGGGAGCGTCTGGGCGAGGCACTACGTCAAGCGAAAGAGAACTTGGCGGACGCGGAGCGGGCCCGAGGAGCCGAGCAACTCCAGCGTTCCAAGGCCGAGCAAGCGCAACGCGAGGCAGAAGCGAGCTTTACGGAGGCCGAGAAGCAACGCAGAGTCGCCGAAGAACGCGAACGCACCATACGGCGTCATCTCTTCGCCACCCGGATGAACCAGGCCATGCAGGCACTGGAGGCAGGCAACTGGTATCGCGTAATGCAGTTGCTTCGACTGTGCACGCCAAAACCCAACGAGCAAGACTTGCGTAGCTTCGAATGGTATTACCTCGCTGGCCAAGTTGGCTTTCAGGGGCACGAGAACATGGGCCGGCGCCCCGCCTCCCAGTGGACTCCATTGGGGCGTGCGACGGTACTGGTGGGGCACGGCGGTGCCGCCCAGCGCCAGGTGGGATTCTCTGGACAAGGTGAGTTGCTCGTGGCCTTGGCGGAAGATGGCACCGTCAAGGTGTGGGACATAAGGTCGGGACAGTTGGCGGGCACGATCACTCCACCAAAGCAGTACGCGACTGATGTTCCCGGTCAGAGCTTCAAGGAGTTTGTATTTGCGGAGCCCCCGGTACTCTCGCCCGATTTTGCCATGGTTGCCGTGCCGCTGAAACGAACTTACTCCCGCGCTCCAGGTACCCTCCGGGACCTGCAGGGTGGCGAGGTGCGCATATGGAAGACCAGCACACACCGCGAGGTCGCCGTTATGGAACGTTGCCTAAGGCCTGTCGTATTCTCACCTGACAGCAAGCTGGTTGCCATGAGGAAGTTGGAGTTCGGGCAAGACCCGTCCAAGAGCAAGAGGCTCTTCCTGCGGGGGGTCCAGCTGTCGGACATTTCGACCAGGTCTCCTTACGCCGAGCCGAAAGACACCGAGGGCCGGACAAGCCTTTCCCCGATTCTTTTCTCCCCGGATGGCAGGATGCTGGTGCTCGGGAGTGGGAGCGGAAGCACCCCTGCGCTCCTCCTATGGGACGTCGCCTTCAAGACACCGCGAGCCGAATTGCGACTTCCGGACGGATTGAATCGGACCTTGATGGAGAAGGGAGCGCGCTCAAGGGAATTCACTGCCCTTCAGGCGATTTGCTTTTCGCCGGACGGCAGCAAACTGGCATGGTACGGTTGCCTCTGGGATGTGGCCACAGGCCGAATGTTGGGCGAGTTTCCAATTGCCCAGGGTCGTCCCGACACGATCGGCTTCTCCTACGACGGGCAGACGATGACCATGTGGCGTCGGCGCGATATCTCTAAACGGGATAAGATGTACCCACAAGAATTCAAAACAATCGTGCTATTGGACGTCCCGTCCATGAGTGTGCGAGCCGAATTGGGCGGCCACCGCTACGTCGTCCGTTCCGTCGCCTTCTCGCCCGACGGCAAGACGGTCGCCACAGCAAGTGAAGACAAGACTATCAAGCTGTGGGACATCGCCACCGGCATGGAGCGAGTCACACTCAGCGGCCACACCGGCGCAGTCCTGTGTATTGCCTTCTCTCCCGACGGCAGGATTCTGGCCTCGGGAAGCGCGAACGGAATCGTCCGGCTTTGGCGGACGGCGCCGCGTAACGTTGGGACCCGCCCGGATCCCGACAATGACGTCCAACGACCCTAGCTGCATTCGGCGCTGTTGCTCTCCGCGCCGAACGGTAACAGCGCGGCGCGGAAGGCCGCGGCGTCGGGAAAGCGGGCGGCCGGGTCCTTCTCCAGGGCGCGATGAATCACCCCGGCCAAGCGGTCGGGAATGTCGCAGCGGCGCTGCTGAATCGGCACCGGCTCTTCGAGGATGATCTTGGATAGGTGCTGCTCCTTGGGCAGATCCCCAAACTCAAAGATGTACTCTCCGGTCAACAACCGGTAGAGGGTGGCGGCGGTGGAGTATTGGTCGGCGGGCGGGCGGGCATCGCGGTAATGGGTGATCTGCTCGGGGGGCATGTAGGGGAGCGTCCCGCCCGCGTCGCCAATGATCGTCAGACCGCTCATTCTGGA
>CAZUAM010000113.1:0-14108 GCA_964618095.1 uncultured Planctomycetaceae bacterium
CTTGGCGGTAAGACGGGTTTCCTGCCGCGTAGGACGTCGGCATGGCCACGTTGTCAAGTGAAGTGGACCGGGCGAGGAGGTTGAAATTCTGAAACACGAATCCGATCCGATCGCCTCGCAGCCGGGCCAGCTCGGTGGTGGACAGTCGAGAGACCTCCCGACCCTCCAGCCGATACACGCCTGAAGTGGGACGGTCCAGGCAACCCAGCAGATTCATCAGCGTCGTCTTCCCGGATCCCGACACGCCGGTCAGCGCCACGTACTCGCCCCGACGGATCGTCAGCGACACGCCCTTCAGGGCGGGCACGTCGATCTGGCCGACGTGATACGTCTTGTGAATCTCGACCAGTTCGATCAGGGGAGGGCCGGGTTCCATGGGCCGTCTCGGTTTAGGGCCATGCGGCCGACTTAACGTTTTTCCTACTCGCCTTTTTTGCCCAGGCCCACGAACGTGGAGAGGAAGTCGGCGTCATCTTCCAGGTTACGGACCTGGCCGACCACGACCCTTGCGCGGGGCTTCAAGTCGGCTATTACCTTATCGAAGGGGAGGAGTTCGGACTGAACGCCGTCGGAAAGGCCGACGCGAACGGCCACCGGCCGTACGAGTCCGCCGCCGGCCTCGACCCAAAGCGTGCCCGGCTTGCCCTCCTGGTCTCGATCCGCCGCGGCCCCGGAGGTTTTCGCGGCGGAGGAAAACTCTGGGGCGAACGCGTCGTCCCTCGCCTCGGGAACAACTTGCTCCGGCAGCGGCCGCCAACGAAGCGCCTGGCTGGGAACCAGCAGAACGTCGTCGCGCCGGGCCACTTCAAACTGTAGATTCGCCGTCATGTAGGGCAGCAGCTTGCCGTCCGGATTGGCGGTGGAGACCACGACCGTGTAGGTGACCACGTTTTGCGTCATGCTGGCGTTCAGCCGAACTTGTTTCACCTCGCCATGAAAGGACGTACGCGGATAAGCATCTACCGTCAAGTGCACCGGTTGGCCGTGGTGGATGGAGCTGATGTCGGCCTCGTTGACCGAAGCCCAGATCTCCAGCCGTTTCAGGTCCCTGGCCAGCAAGAACAAGCTGGGGGCGTTCAATCCGGCTACAACCGTCTGTCCGACGTTCACGCGCCGGTCGAGCACGATGCCTCGGATCGGAGACTTGATGGTGGTGAATTCCAGATTGGCCTCAGCCTGCTTTAACTGGGCTTGGGCCTGGAGGATCCCGGCATCACCGATTTGCAGATTGGCCTTGGCCATTTCATGTTCGGCCTCGAACCGATCGTAGTCGGAGCGGGGGATCGACTCCTTCAGTTCCCGGGCGCGATCCCAATCGGCCTTGGCCCGGGCCATTTGCGCCTTGTACCGGACCATTTCCGCTTCGGCTCGCTTGAGATCGGCCGCGGCCTGATCGACCAGCGCCTGGTACGTGCTCTGGTCGATCTGAGCCAGAACCGTTCCCTCCTCGACGATTGTGCCGTAGTCGATCGTCTTCTCGGGATCGTGGGGGGCAACGCCGAAACTCTTGATCCGGCCGACCACCTGCGCGCCCACGTCGACGATCTCCTCCGGCTCGATCGTTCCCGACGCGCTCACCGCAACCACTAGGTTGCCGCGCCTCAGCGGCAGGGTACGATAGGCCACCTCGTCACCGCCCCCAAACTGCCAGAATCCCAGGCCAAGCACTCCCAACACTACGACTACCAGGAGTACCACCCCAATGAAAGCTTTCATGATAACCACCCCGTTTCCCAAATGGGACCGTACGCTTCAGAAAAAACAGCCTGGTCTGCAAACCCTGCTTATTCTCCTTCTGCCCGTACCTCGGCCGCCTGCTTTCCCCGCTGCCGGCCAAGTTGCCCTTCTCGGGCCAGGGCCAGGGCCATCTCCCAATTATCGTGCGTGATCTTGCCCTCGCAAAGGGCCACGATCCGGTCGGCCAGCGAGAAATACTGATCGTCATGGGTAATTACCAGGACCGCCTTTCCTCGGGCCTTCAACTCGGAAAGGATCTGCCGATAGAAGACCTCCTTGAACAGCGGGTCTTGATCGGCCGCCCATTCGTCGAAGACGTAGATCGGCCGGTCTTCCATGTAGGCCGTCAGCAGGGCCAGCCGCTTCCGCTGCCCCTTCGACAATTCCGTCGTCGAGAACACGCCGTTTTCAACGCTCACTTCGTGATCCAGGTGAAGCTGCCTGAGGTACTGCCGCGCGCTCTGGTCAACGTCGGAAATCTCCATTCCCAGCAGGCTCTCGAAAACGGCCACCTCGGCGAATACCACCGTAAACAATTGGCGAAACGCCTCCCGGTTGTGCTCGCCGACCGGTTGGCCGTCGAGGCGGATTTCGCCGGCCTCGGGCGTGTAGAGTCCGGTCACCAGCTTGGCCAGCGTGGTCTTGCCGCTCCCGTTGCCCCCGATCAGAAACAACACCTCTCCCGGTTCCAGGCTCAAGTCGATCGGCCCCAGGGTGAATCCCCGCCCGTCGCGTTCGCGCCGGTACGAGTGGGTTACTCCCACAAGCTCCAATCGTTGCCAGCTCGTAATCGGCGAGACCCGGGCCCGGCCGGCCGAACAGACGTCGACGGAAAGGCCCAACTCCTCGATTTTCCGCAATGAAATCTGGGCGCGAGTCATTAGGGGCAGCCAGGCCATGATCCGTTCCAACGGCGACATCAGGTACAGAATGGTCAGCGTGTATCCGGTCAACGCGCTGCGCTCGATGATCTGCAATTGCGGCCAGATCTTCGGCAATTGCGGCAAGAGGAAGAGCGTCAGCCCGATGGCCACGAAGAACAGCAGCCGGCCCCAGCTCACAGCGGCGGCCTGGATCGAGAAGCCGGTGACCTGATGGTTGCGAAGCTCACGCGTCGCCGGCGTCAGCACCTCCTCGAAAAAGGCCTTCCGCCGCCGACGATGGACCTTCAGCTCCTTGATGCCTTCGATCATGCTGCGGACGTGTCGCATCAGCGTGTCGCGATCTTCGCGACCCTGTCGGAGGTAATGCCGGGCTTGGCTGACCGAAAGCCAATAGCTGGTAACCCCCAATACCAGGAACACCACGATCGCCGCCATCAGCCCCGGCGTAAGCCAGGTCAGGTAGGCCATTCCACAGACCAGCGTAACCACACTCACGGCAAGTACCGGTATCCCGTTCAGCGCCTGCGCGATGATCATCACGTCGCTCGTAAGCGCCGTGATTAGCCGGTGGGGACCGACTTCTTCCAGATTCCTCAAGGGTGCTTCCAGGATCCGTCGGCACAAATGCAGCACCAACCGGCGTATGGCTCCCTGCGAGAGTCGAATCAGCAGCATCTGCGACGCGATCCGAGTCAATAGCACCGCCACGCACAACCCCCCAAATGCCCCTGCCAGAAAGCCCACCGACGGTTCGGGCTGGCGCAGCGCTTGGTGAATCAGCGCGATCAGCCCGATGCTGGTCACGCCGCTCAGGCTGCCGATCAGCACGGCCAGAACGACAACCGGCCACGACGCACGGATTAGGAAAAGGAATAACTTCATCGTCAACGTGTTTGACTGTCTGGTGTCCCAACTGCTGCCAGGCACGCGCCCAGTTCCTCCGCCAGGACGTCCACGTGGGGACGCCGCAGCATACTGAGGTGGCCGCCGGGAACCCGCCGGATTTCTACGTTCTCAAGCACCGCGTCCCAGTCCCCCCTGGAAGCGCTCCGGCGTGTGCCCGACGACCCCGCGGCCCGAAAGACCACCACCCGCCCCGGGTAACTTTCAGCGACGTAGCTCCCCAGGCTTTGGACGTGCGCCTTGCAGACTTGCGCCAGCCCCCGCAGTGGACCAACGCCCACGTCGGCCGGCACCAGCCCGGCCTCTCGAGCCAGCTTGAGCACCGATTCCCATTGATCGTCGGAAGGCAGCACTTCGATGTTCTGTAGTGGAAAGCCGAGCCGGGCGGAAATCCAACGCATCATCACCGCGTCGTCCAATCCCCGGGAGATCCTCTCCGGATTGGGGCAGTGGGTGTCCAACATCGTCACCAAGTCGGTCCGCTCGCCCACCGCCGCCAACTGCCGGGCCATCTCCAGGGCAATCACCCCGCCCATCGACCAGCCGCCCAGCAGATAGGGACCCTCGGGTTGAACCGACCGAATCTTCTCAGTATAGCAGGCTGCCATGTCTTCGATACGCCCATGGGGCTGCTCCTGGCCGTTGAGCCCCCGCGCCCGCAGACCGTACAGCGGCTGGTCACTGCCCAACTGCTCGGCCAACTGGGAGAATAGGAACACGTGGCCGCCCAGCCCGTGGGCGAAGAACAACGGCCGCCTGGTCCCCTCCGGCTGAAGCTCGACCAGCAAGGAAGGTGAGGTCGTGTCCGTGACCAGCCAGGTATTGACCAGGTCCCGGGCAAACTTCTCTTCCCGCTCCGAGGCACTTGAATCATCGACGAGTAGGTTCTCCACGTGCTCGGCCAGCTCGGCCACCGTGGGCGCGGCAAAGAACTTCACCAACGGCAACTTCACCTCGAACGCCTCACGCACCCGCGATACCACTTGAACCGCCAACAGCGAGTGCCCGCCCAACTCGAAAAAGTTGTCGTGGATGCCGACCTGTTCCAGTTCGAGCACCTCCGCCCAGGTCGATGCCAAGCGTTCTTCCACTTCATTACGAGGCGCAACATACTCCCCGTGCAACTCAGACCGGGTAGGATCGGGAGCCGGTAAGGCCTTGCGATCGACCTTCCCGCTGTTCGTCGTCGGCAACGATTCCATCGCTACAAACGCCGAGGGCACCATATAACTCGGGAGCCGCTGCCCCAGAAAACCACGCAGCTCTTCGACTGACGGGGCAGGCTCTTGATGGGCAACCACGTAGCCCACTAAACGCTTCCCGTCCGGCGTGTCCTCGCGAACCGCTACCGCCGCCTCACGCAACGCAGGATGCGCGCCCAGAACCGCCTCCACCTCTCCGCGTTCAATCCGGAAACCTCGAATCTTCACTTGGTGGTCCGTCCGACCCAGGAATTCCAACTGGCCGTCGGAGCGCCAGCGCACGAGGTCCCCCGTTTTGTATAACCGCGACCCCGGTCGCTCGGCAAACGGGTCGCCAATAAACTGCTCGGCGGTCAGTTCGGGGCGGTTCAGGTAACCCCGCGCCAATCCGTCGCCCCCAAGGTGCAATTCCCCCGCAATCCCCACCGGCACCGGTTGCATCGAGCCGTCCAGCACATAAGCCCGGGTGTTGCGTATGGGACGGCCGATCGGCACCGGCCGCAGGGCGCGGTTCGAGCCGTTCGGGTCGCCGGGCTCGCCGACCGTTGCCACCACGGTTGCCTCGGTGGGGCCGTACGTGTTCAATAGCCGCGCTCCGCCGCCCACCTGCGACGTCCAAGAAGCCAGACGTTCCGGCAACGCCGCCTCGCCGCCGATGATCACCAACCGCAAGCACGGAGGAAGCTCAAGACCTTCATGCTCGATCGCCGAGGTCAATTCGTGCCAGTAGGCCGTGGGCAGCGAAACCACGGTCAGGCCCCACTCGCCGCAGGCACGGAGAAACCCTTCGTATGAATCAAGCATCTCCTCGGTACGCAATACCAACGTCCCGCCGCGCGCCAGGCAGGGATAAACCTCTTCGGCGTGCGTATCGAAGCTGATCGAGGCAAATTGAAGCACGCGGTCAGCCGCCGTAACCTGGTATTCGGCAACTGCCGCCTCGGTGAAGTTGACCAGTGACCGGTGTTCGATCATCACCCCCTTCGGTTGGCCCGTCGACCCCGACGTGTAGATGACATAGGCCAAGTTGTCGGCCGTAGCCGACTTGGAGGGGTTATGCTCTGCGGCCCCTGCAATCTCCTCACCTTCCGAATCGAGGCACACTACGCGCGCCGTGGTGTCCGGCAGATCGCGCCGCAGCCGTTCTTGCGTCAGGAGGACAATAACCCGGGCGTCTTCCAGGATGAAGCGGAGACGCTCGGTCGGCAGCAACGGGTCCAGCGGCAGGTATGCACCACCTGCCTTCAGGACGCCCAGCAGGGCCACGACCATCTCGATCGATCGCTCCAAGCGGACCCCCACCAGCGATTCGGCTCCGACGTGCGATTCCCGCAAGTAATGCGCCAATTGGTTCGCCCGCCGATTAAGCTGGCGGTACGTCAGGCGCTGTTTGCCCTGGACCAGCGCCAACGCCTCGGGGGTCTTTTCGACTTGGGCTTCGAACAGCTCGTGAATGCAGGTCTTGCGGGGATAACCGGCCCACGTGTCGTTCCATCGAGAGACCACGCACTGCTCTTCCTCCTCATCCATCAGAGGCAAATCCGGGAGCCGTCGATCAGGATCGGCGACCACGGCCTCCAGCAAGGTTCGGTAGTGCCCCAACATCCGTACGATGGTTTCCCCGTCGAACAACCCCGTGTCGTAACCAAGGCGGCCTCGAAAGCCGCTGCTGCGATCGTTCAGCGTCAAGCTCAGATCGAACGGTCCGGGAGTCTCACGCACTGATCTCCGCCGATGCTCGTGTCTGGCTTCCACCGGGCCTACGCGGATGTCCGCCGGCGGCTGCAACTCCTCCACGCTCGCCCGGCCCCGCGGGTAGTTGACCAGCACGGAAAACAGCGGGTTGCGACCGGCCTCGCGCGGCGGATTCAGCTCCTCCACCAGGCGTTCAAAAGGAAGATCTTCGTGCTCGTACGCCCCCAAAGCCGTTTCCCGAACCCGACTCAGCAACTCGCGGAACGTCGGGTTTCCGGAAAGATCCGTGCGAAGCACTAACGTGTTCACAAAGAACCCGATCAGCGACTCCGTACCCACCCGATTCCGATTGGCAATCGTCGAGCCCACCGCCACGTCCTCCTGCCCCGAATAGCGGTACAGGAGAACCTTGAAGGCGGCCAGCAGCGTCATAAACGGGGTCACGCCTTCACGCCCGCTCAGTTGGTGCAACTCTCCTATACACTCATCCGAAATCGCAAAACCCTCGCTCGCCCCCCCATGGCCGTCCACCGCCGACCGCTGACGGTCAGTCGGCAATTCCAACGGCGCGAGCCCCGCCAACTTCTCCCGCCAGTAATCCAGTTGACGCGATAAGACTTCGCCTTCCAGCCAACGCCGCTGCCATACGGCGAAATCTGCATACTGGATCGGCAACTCGGGCAACGGCGAGGGACGACCTGCCTTGAACGCCTCATAGAGTAACGCCAGTTCGCGAATCAACACCCTCACCGACCAGCCGTCCGAAATAATATGGTGTTTGGTCACCAGCATCACGTGTTTGTCTTCTTCCACCCGCAGCAGGCGAATTCTAAACAGCGGACCCTTCGACAGATCGAACGGCAACCGGCCCTCCGTGGCTATCCGCCGCCATACCTCGACGTCGCGATCCTCTTCCGGTAATTGACTCAGATCCGTCAACTCAACGTCAAGTTCAATCGAAGGCGCAATCACCTGTACCGCCCGACCGTCGACCGTCTGAAACGTGGTTCGCAGAACCTCGTGACGTTGTACAATCTCACCAATCGCCTGCTCCGCTGCCCCAAGGTCAAACGCCCCGCTAAACTGAAAGAACCTGAAGATGTTGTACGCCGGATTCCCGGGCTGAAGTTGGTCCAGAAACCAAAACCTCTGCTGGGCAAATGACAGCGGCAGTTCTCCGTCGCGTGGAACCACTGGAATCGAAATCTCACCGGATCTCTCCCCGGCAGTCCCTGCGGTTTCGATTGCCTCGGCCAGGCCGGCTACGGTGGGCTCTTCGAACAGCCGCCGCAGCGGGAGTTCTACTTGGAGGCGCTGGCGGACCCGGGAGATCACCTGGACGGCCAGCAACGAATGGCCGCCCAGCTCGAAGAAGTTGTCGTGCACCCCCACACGCTCGATCCCCAACACCTCCGACCAGATCCCGCAGAGCAGCTCCTCGGCGGCGGTCCGCGGGGCCACGTACCGCTTCGCCAACTCCGGACGCTCTCCGCTGGGGGCCGGCAACGCCCGGCGGTCCAACTTCCCGTTGGGCAACAGCGGCAGCTCTTCCAGCGGCACGAATACCGAGGGGATCATGTGCTCCGGCAACAACCCCTTGAGGTACTCCCGAAGGTCCGTCGGCCCCACAGGCGGCTGGCCCCCAGGGACCACGTAGCCCACCAGTTGCCGGCTGCCGTCGTCCGCCTCCCAGGCCGCAGCGGCCGCCCCGGCCACCGCCGGATGACTGCCCAGAACCGACTCCACCTCCTCCAGCTCGATGCGGAAGCCGCGGATCTTCACCTGGTGGTCCCGCCGGCCGACAAACGCCACCTGCCCGTCCGCCAAATACCGGCCCAGATCCCCCGTCCGGTAGACCCGATCGCAAGCACGGCCCGTGAACGGATTGACCAGGAATCGCTGCCCGACCAAACTCCCCTCGTGGCCCGCCGGCTCCTCCCCCAGATATCCCTTGGCCAGGTAGGCCGTCCGCACCCAGATCTCTCCCAGCTCCCCCACGCCGCAGAGCTGGCCGGCCGGATTGACCACCAGCAATTGCACGTCGCGAATCCCCCGGCCCAAGGGGATCCTCTCCCGATCCCGCCCCCCTCCTTCCTCCTCCGCGCCCCCGGCGTCGGGAAGGATCGTAAAATACCCCATCGCCTGCGGCGTTTCCGTGGTGCCGTAAAAGTTCGTGATCCGCGCCTGCGGCGCCAGCTCCCGCAGCCCGGCCACGTGCCGACGCGTCAACACGTCCCCGCCGAAGAACACCTCCCGAAGCGAGGGCAGCCGATGCGGCCGGCCCGCCGAACTCTCTGCCGAAAGGCAGAGCAGTTGGCCCATCGCCGGGGGCAAATGCACCACGCTGATCTGCTGCTCCCGCAGCCACCCCAGCAGACGCTCCGACCCCACGTCCTGCGGGTCGGGGACGTACAGCGTGGCCCCCAACCACAGCGGCGTGAACACGTCACGCAACAGCGGATCATGCGACAGCCCGGAAAGCAGGCTGAAACGGTGCTTTGCATCCAGGGCAAACGTCTCGCTGTGCCACTTCAGGAAGTGCCACAGCGGGCGATGCGTCCCTTCGATCAGCTTCGGCCGCCCGGTGCTCCCCGAAGTCGACGCCACGTACGCCCGATCGTCCGCCCCGATCTCCGGCCGGCAGGCCGACGTGGGGTAACCCTGTAAACCTTCCTCTGGCCCGCCCCCCGGACCCCGGGGCAACGAAAGCCGGCAACGCAACGGCATCTGCCCAAGCAACGCCTCCAGCTCTTCCGGCGGCCGGCCCGCTGACTCCAACTCGATCCAACCCCGCGCCTCCACCCCCCGCAGGCAGCCCATCAGCCGGGCGGCCGGGTCCGCGGCGTCCAGGATCATCAAGGCGGCCCCCGCCTTCAGAATCCCCAGCAACGCCCAGACCAGCGCCCCCTCCCGATCCGCGTACACACACACCACCTCGCCTGGGGAAATCCCCCGCCCCCGCAAGCACCACCCCAGTTGGTTGGCCCGCGCCTCCAACTCCCCGTAACTCCAACGACCGTGCCGGTCGACCAACGCCGGGCGATCGGGATACCGCCGGGCAAGGCGTGAGAAACGCTCCGCAAGCCCTTCGCCCCACTGGCAGGCCAACTCCACCCTCGGGTCCGGCAGCACCTGGCCCGTCTCCGCCGTTACCAGCGACATGTGCCCAATCGACTGGTCCGGATCCGAGACCACGGCCGAAAGCAACTCCCCGTATTGACCCAGAAACGCCTGCATCCGGGAGCGCTCGAATAGATCCGCGTTGTAGACCAGACGCAGATCAATCCCCTCCGGCCGCTGGGAAGCATACAGGGTCAGATCGAACTTCGACTCCGACTCGAACGACCCCAGCGGTTGAACCTCCAAGCCGGGCAACTCAATCGGGGTCATCTCCAGATTCAACATATTGAAGAAGACCTGAAACAGCGGCGTGCGGCTGAGGTCTCGCTCCACCTCCAACTCTTGCACCAGGCTCTCGAACGGAACGTCCTGATGCGCGTAGGCCCCCAGCGTCACTTCCCGCACTCGGCCGATCAACTCCCGGAAGCTGGGATTCCCGGAAAGATCGGTCCGCAGAACCAGCGTATTGATAAAGAAACCGATCAGACCCTCCAGCTCCGCACGGTTCCGACCCGCCACCGGCGTGCCCACCACTAGGTCGTCTTGACCCGCGTGGCGATGGAGTAGTACCTTGAAGCCTGCCAGCAGGATCATAAACAGCGTGGCACCCTCGCCACGCCCCAGCTTCGCCAACGACTCGCTCAACTCCCGCGGCAACGTCAACCGCTCCGACTGGCCTCGGAACGTCTGTACCGCGGGCCGAGGTCGATCCATCGGCAGCTCCAATCTCCCGGGGGCGCCCGCCAATTGCGCCTTCCAATAATCTAACTCGCCCTGCAACACCTCTCCCGAAAGCCATTCTCGCTGCCACGAGGCGTAATCCACGTACTGAATCGGCAACTCTGCAAGTGGCGACCGACGACCCGACGCGTACGCCTCGCACAACGCTACGATCTCCCGCACAAATACCTCGCGCGACCACCCGTCCGAGATGATGTGGTGCATGGTCACCGCCAGCACGTGGTCCGCCTCTGCGAACCGAAACAGTCGGACTCGCAACAAGGGACCTCGGGAGAGGTCAAACGGCCGTTGGAACTCCAAACGGCACCTTCGCTCCACCTCCGCTTTGCGCTCTTCGTCCGGCACCCCGCCAAGATCTTCGATCGGCAACTCCACGTCCAACTCCGCCGCGATCCGTACCACCGGGCGACCATCCACCTCCGAGAACACTGTCCGCAGCACCTCGTGACGGCTGACGATCTCCCGCAGACTGCAACGCAGTACCTCCACATCCAACGACCCCCGCAGCCGTACCGCGGCCGGCATGTTGTAATTTGCACTGTTCGGATGCAGTTGATCAAAAAACCACAGCCGCTCCTGGGCAAACGAGAGCGGCAGCTCCCCGCCGCGGTCCGCCCGCTCGATCGGCAACGCCAGCTCGGTCTCCGCCGGCAACTCCTCCAGCAGTTCGGCCAGGCCGGCTACGGTGGGCTCTTCGAACAGCCGGCGCAGCGGGAGTTCCAACTGGAGGCGCTGGCGGACCCGGGAGATCACCTGGACGGCCAGCAACGAATGGCCGCCCAGCTCGAAGAAGTTGTCGTGCACCCCCACACGCTCGATCCCCAACACCTCCGACCAGATCCCGCAGAGCAGCTCCTCGGCGGCGGTCCGCGGGGCCACGTACCGCTTCGCCAACTCCGGACGCTCTCCGCTGGGGGCCGGCAACGCCCGGCGGTCCAACTTCCCGTTGGGCAACAGCGGCAGCTCTTCCAGCGGCACGAATACCGAGGGGATCATGTACTCCGGGAGCCGCGACTTCAGATACTCTCGCAGTTCCTCCACCGATGGGGCCGCCTCGCGGGCGGCCACCACGTAGGCCACCAACTGGGGCTGGCCGGGACGATCTTCCCGGGCGGAGACGGCCACCTGGCGCAACTGCGGGTGACCGCCCAGGACGGCCTCGATCTCGCCGGGCTCGATCCGGAAACCACGCACCTTCACCTGGTTGTCCAGGCGACCCATGTACTCCAGATTCCCGTCCGGCAGCCAGCGGACCAGGTCTCCCGTCCGGTAGAGCCGCGAGCCCGGCCGATCCGTGAAGGGATGGGCCACGAACTTCTCCGCCGTCAACTCCGGGCGGTTGAGATAGCCCCGGGCCAGGCCCCGCCCACCCAGGTACAGCTCACCCGAGACACCGATCGGCACCGGCTCCAGGTGCCGGTCCAGCACGTACACCTCCAGGTTCGCAAGTGGACGCCCGATTGGATGCCGCCCTTGGCCCGGACGACATTCGGCCAGGGTCGCGCAGACCGTCCCCTCGGTGGGACCGTAGACGTTGAAGAACCGCCGCCCGGGGGCCCAACGCTCGACCGACTCCCTGCGGCAGGGCTCTCCGGCCGAGATCATCACCCGCAGTGCGGGCAGGTCCGCCGCCGGCAGGAGGCCCATCATCGAGGGCGGCAACTTCGCCAGCGTGCATTCTTCGTCCCGCAACAGCCCCAACAGGCCCCGGTCTGACATTAGCTCTTCCCGCGGCGCAAGCACCAGCGTGGCCCCCGAGCCGAGGCCCACGAAGATCTCCGTCACCGAGGCGTCGAAGCTGATCGAGGCAAACTGCAAGATCCGGTCCTCGGCGGTCACCTCCCAGGCCCCGCCTTGGCCCGCCAGCAGGTTGCAGACCCCCCGGTGCTCGATCGCCACCCCCTTGGGGCGACCTGTTGAGCCGGAGGTATAGATCACGTAGGCCAGGTGCTCCGGCCGGGTAAGACAGGGGAGGTTTTGCGGCGGGTAGCCGGCCAGATCCTCCTCCGACTCGTCCAGACGGACCAGCTCAGGGTATCCGGCTTCCGGATCGTACCCGGCCCAAGATTCCCGCTGGGCCGATTCGCTGATAAGCACCCGGGCCCCGCTGTCGCGGAGCATCCAACCCAGCCGCTCTGCCGGATAGTGGGGGTCCAGCGGCAGGTACGCCCCGCCCGCCTTGAGGATCCCCAGCAGACCGACCACCATCTCCGGCGACCGCTCCAGACACAGCCCCACCAGGACCTCCGGGCCCACTCCCAGGTCCCGCAGGTGCCAGGCCAGCCGGTTCGCCCGCGCGTTCAACTCCCCGTAGCTCAACTCCTGCCCCCGGAACACCAGGGCGGTGGCCTCCGGACTGGCCGCCGCCTGGGACTCGAAGAGCCGATGTACGCAGCCCTCGCCGCTGGCCGCTGGCCGCTGGACCTTCGTCCCTCGCCCCTGGACCCTCAGCCCTCGTCCCTGCCGCAGCAGCAGCCGGCGCTGCTCGGCGCCCAACAGCGGCAACTCCGAGAGCCGACGCTGCGGATCGGCCACGATCCCCTCCAGCAGCCGCTCAAACTGCCCGAGCATCCGCTCGATCGTCGACCGCTCGAACAGCTCCGAGTTGTATTCCAGCCGCCCCCTCAGACCACCCTCCGAGTCGACCACCGAGAGGCTCAGATCAAACTTCGAGGTGCCCTGATCCAACGGCAGGGGCGAAAAACTCAAACCCGGAACCTCCAAATCCCCCCGCGGCGCGTTTTGCAATACGAACATCACCTGGAACAACGGGTTGCGATTCAGGCGACGCTCCGGCTGGAGGTGCTCGACCAACTGCTCAAACGGCAACTCCTGATGGGCGTACGCCCCCATGGTCGTCTCGAAGGTCTGCTGCAAAAAACCCGTAAAGGTCGGATCGCCCGAGAGGTCCCCCCGAAACACCAGCGTGTTGACGAAAAACCCGATCAGGCCCTCCAGTTCCGCCCGGCTGCGGCCCGCCACCGGCGTGCCCACGCAGACCTGCTGCTGGCCCGAATAACGCCACAACAGCACCTCGAACGCCGCCAGGAGCGTCATGAACAGCGTCACCCCTTCGCCGCGGCTCAGGGCCCGCAAGGCCTCGCTCAGCTCGGCGGAGAACTCGAACCGGCAACGCCCCCCGCGGTAGGAAGGCACCGCCGGCCGGGCATGGTCGATGGGCAACTCCAAGGTCCCCGGGGCGCCGGCCAACTGCCCTCCCCAGTAACCCAACTGCCTCCGGAGCACCTCGCCCGAAAGCCAACCCCGCTGCCACAACGCGTAGTCCGCGTACTGCACCGGCAGATCCCCAAGCGGGGCCCCGGCGCCGTCCCCGCCCCGGTATCCCTCGTACAGCGACACCATCTCGCGGACAAGCACACCCATCGACCAGGCGTCCGAGACGATGTGATGCATCGTCAACAGGAACACGTGATCCTCGGGCGCCAGCCGCAGCAGCAACGCCCGCAGCAAAGGACCCCGCGAGAGATCAAACGGCCGGCGACACTGCTGGCTCACCCGGCGCAGGGCCTCCGACTCCCGCTGATCCGGCGCAAGGTCGCCCAGATCCACCAACGGCAATTCCAGGGGAAGCTCGTCGAGGATCTCCTGCCGCGGCCGCCCGTGCTGGCTGCAAAACACCGTCCGCAGCACCTCGTGCCGGGCCACCACCCGGTCGAGGCTCCGCCGGAGCGCCTGGACGTCCAACGTCCCGCGGACCCGCAGCGCGGCCGGAATGTTATAGAACGAGCTCCCCGGCTCCCATTGATCCAGAAACCACAGCCGCTCCTGGGCAAACGAGAGCGGCAGCTCCCCGCCGCGGTCCGCC